>CAZDMY010000448.1:0-2124 GCA_964506405.1 uncultured Dehalococcoidia bacterium
TCGTCACTGCTTTCGCTTTTTCAGCGTGCGCTCTTTGAGAATACGACTAATAAGGCTGTGCTCCGCTGATTTGATCAAGCTTCTGTTCGATTTGATCGATACGTCGAAGCACTTCCTCCACCATTGCCTCCGATTTGAGATTGATCACGTAGTCCTGCTCGGCCGCTATCCTATCCTTACTTTCCTGACGGTTTTGACTCATCAGGATGATTGGTGCCTGTATTCCTCGATTTCCATCCCGCTCAGCTCTTCGTCGAACATCTCCATTTCCCAATCCTTTCCCGGCACGTTCTCCTTGGTGTCGAAGAATTCGACGTCAAGGTTCTTTTCCCGCTTCGCATCCAAAACTCCGGGTCATCTGCACTCGATTTAACTTCAAATCCGAATACGGCGAATCTCTGATTTCCCCAAAAAGAGGGGCTTGCGCCGCCAATAAAGAATTGGACACGACGACGGGATCCGTCCCAACACACCTTTCCGCGGCCGATTATACCCCGCGGTTGACGGAGAACTACTATTGCAGCTGGAGGGATTATTGATGTCAGAGGCTTTCGAACACGAGTACGCAAACGTGGACGGGATCGCAACGCATTACCTGGAGGCGGGCGATCCGAACGCAGAAACGGTTCTACTGATACACGGTGGTGGTTCCAGTTCTTGTGCCGAGCTGAACTACGGCGCGGCGATAGAACCCCTCGCTCGCGATCTACACGTGATCGCCTTGGATGTAGTCGGTTACGGTCGAACGCCCTGCCCCTCTCCCGAATACTATCCGGCCGAAGCGCAGGGCTCGTTCATCATAAGGTTCATGGAAGAACTGGACCTCACAGCCCACGTGGGAGGCAACTCGCTCGGAGGGTGGATGGCAAACTACGTCGCCCACGAAGCACCGGCGAAAGTTAAATCACTCATCGTCATCAACAGCCGTGGCGCCACCGCAACTCCCGACGATCGCTACGTCGTGTGGGATAATGTCCTCCGTGACTACCGGCCCCCTCGTCGTCCCTGGACCAAAGCGAAATCACTGTCCCAAAAACCGCCCACGCGAGAAAGTGTCAGGAAGAAGATGGAGAAGAATTTCCTCGACAAGGATCTGGTCACCGAGGAAATGATTGATCTGGTCCTGGAAATCGGAGGGTTGAACCACGAGACAGCCAGGGCTCGCTGGGAGGCTTGCAGTTCTACGGAAGATGAGAGCCGAAACAACCAGATGTACCGGGGGAAATACATGTGCGAGCGAGCCAGTGAACTCGACGTTCCGGTACTCATGACGTGGAGCAGGGAGAATCCCGGGTCTTCTCCCATCGACGCTCTGAACTACTTCAACCAAATAGATGACGTTCAGATGCACATATTCTCCGGTGCCAGACACCACGTCATGACCGAGCTGCCGGAGGAATGGTCGGCAGTAGTCCGGGAATTCGTGAAGACCCGAGTATAAAGAGACGGGATCGCGGGGATCCCCGCGATCCCTCAATGCCTCTCCCACAGTATTCCGAGCAGCCCGAAAGGATCCCGCTTAGCGAACCTGTATTTCACCCCTTCATAGTGGTCGCATCACCATCCACTTCGAAATCGTTCCCGACGGATACTTCGGAGGAAATATGTCAGAGACGCGATGCAAATTGGGAGGGGAACACTCACAGATAACCGAATTGTGTAAACGGTAACCGTCGCAAACGGAGTCTCCCCGCACGATAATCCATGGCAGGGAGCGCTTAGGCGTCGGATCAAACGCACCAGGTCCGCCCCCAGAAATCTCCGTTTACCGTTGGGTTACCAATTTAAAGCGATACGGCTTGAGATCCTTAATCAAGGAATCGGATCGACAAATGGATCTATGAAGAGGGGGAATTTGCGTTGCTCGAAAAACCAATGGCGATTCTCGGTGCTGGAGACGGCGGAAGGACGATGGCTGCAGACCTGACCCTGGCAGGATATGAAGTTCATCTCTACGAGCATCCTCGCTTCGAAGATGCCTTTGCGGAGATATTGCAGGGTGGGAGAATTGAACTCACCGGCATCGGGCGAAACGGTGTCGCCACTCTCAAGAAGGCGACGACGGATATCGAAGAGGCTCTCGAAGGCGTGGAACTGATCCACGTGGTCCTTCCGGCCTTCGGA
>CAZDMY010000449.1:0-2115 GCA_964506405.1 uncultured Dehalococcoidia bacterium
ACGAGGGGATGTGTCATAATGAACACAAGGCAGGGTATGTGGATGAGAATTCTGGCAGTCGTTTTTGGGTTGGCCGGCTTTTACGAAGCCTTCACACGCACGCCGTTCAACTGGCTGAATTGGTTCATCATTTTTGTTTGTTCTTTTACAGTGCTGGCCGGCATTTTCGACTGGATCCCGAAGAGCCCGGACGAGAAGTAAGCCTCTTCGCACGGTCTCATTCTTGGCTACTATCGCCGCGGTTAGTCCGGCTATTACGCGTGTGATTGATCCCTGGGACACCAGTCCACCTTTGTCGTTTGCGGTATGCCTTCCTTGGGGAACTGCCGAGACCCGCGGCAAACCTGAGACCGCCTCCACCGCATATTTGGCCCATTCCGGTTATCAGTTTCGGCTAAGGGTTCGCATTCCAACCCTGCGGGGGCGGGTGTCAACCCTCCTAGCCGTTACCTTCGAGCAAGTCTCCTCGTATGTCCGGACGCATCTTTTCCGAGTAAGCTCAAATCATGCTGCGCCCGCCCAAGGGCAATCAGTCTACTCATTACTGGATCAGCACCGGCTTACGATGCACCACGGAGGCACGGGCACCGCACCGCTTTTGTCCGGGTATCAGATCCGGATGTCGGAGTCAGGATAGTGGGTTTGGAATCTACTCCAGGATGCCTCGAAGCGTCGAACCCAGTCTTCTCGCCTGTTCCCCCGCGTCACACTGTTCCTCGAAGCTCGCGGGCAGGTGATCTGCGGTGATCCTCTCGAGATATCCGTGCCTGTCGACGACCGTACCCACTACGCAGTGATGCCCATGGCCACAACGATAACAAGGCGCATAACCCTTGACGGTCATTTCTCCCACCATCCCCATCTTGTTTCTCTCCATCATCGATTTCACGTAGGGCACTACACTGGACTTACTCTCGTCGTTGGTACCGACGATTACTCCCAGTTTACCGGCCAAAGTGAACCGGCTGTTGTGGCGGTAGCTATAGGTTCTCTCCCAAATTGCGTGTCCCAGGGCGTTAATCATGTTGTAGTAGTTTGGGGCTCCGAAAACGATCGCATCGGCGCCGGCCATGAGGTCTCCGATTTCCTGCCAGTCATCGGTGATCTTGCAGAGATTATCCCCTGCGCAGCGCAGGCAAGCTATGCAACCATTTATCCGTCTCCCCGCAGCGGAGACGAATCGATAGTCCAGACCCGAAGCTTCCAACACCGCTTTAACTGCTGCTTCAGATATGCCGTGTTTGTTGCCACTACCGCTAATACCAAGAATCATACAGATTTCCCCTTTCGAGCATAAACCGACCACTCCATCCTACAGTCTACCCAAGTCGGCCTCCTCATAGTCTGGTTAGACTCTAACTCCGTAGGATGCCTATACTGGCGAGGACCTAGACTTTCTACATCCGGCACATCGGAACTTAAGACCTGAGCAATCTGCCCGTAACGATCCGTAAACCGCCATGACGATCACGGCCCCGGGGAAATCCGCTAATCCTCGGGTGATCCTCCTCACGAATCCCTGGGTACTCCCGATATCCTTGTCCTTCAAGTGATCACCGGAATAAGAATCAGAAGAAGAGATCTCGATCACCCCCAGAGTCTCATTGCTCCGACACATATTATCAGATCGTCCAAACATATGACGGGAAACGGGAAGCACAATTGACGGAATCTGCTCAGCCGAATCGAGACCAAGGCATATCACCAGGCCGCTATTTCAGTCGCACTAGCGCCGTATTTCGCCTATCCTGATGGAGGTTTTTCACGTGGGGCGCGGAAGACTTGGACCCTCGGATTTGTGATTATCACTTTCGGTGACGCTGAAGCCTCAATCCATGTGCTACTCGATATGCGGCGAATCAATACTCCTATCGAAAATGGGTAAGGTAACCATACGGGAATTAAGATGCTCTGAACTGGCCTTCACGCCCCGCGGTGAATTGATCCTATCGGTGCCTCCGTGGGCTTACGTCGTCCCCTATCATCGGTCTGTATGCCCTTATGGATCCTTACAATGAGAACAATGCCTCAATTCTACGATAACCGGCACCGACCTAACCAAGAAAAGGGCCACAATACCAGTCGTCGAATTAAATACATCAGAGCCTCGGCCGA
>CAZDMY010000450.1:0-2101 GCA_964506405.1 uncultured Dehalococcoidia bacterium
CTGCATGACCTGCTGAGCCAGCCCAGAAGACTTATAGTTTCGATTCTTTGCGGAAACGAAATGATCAATATCGCGGCTACGGCGAACATGACCGGTATATTGATTGTGCTTTACGGGTCAGAACGCGCCGGAGTTCTCAGCTTAATTGTCATGGTCCCGCTTCTGCTTCTAGTCGGAGAGATCACGCCGAAAACCATCGCTGTTTCATATCCGGTGCAGGTGAGCACAGCTATTGTCTGTTCTCCCATGAACCTCTGGGTACGGTTGATCACCCCTGTGCGGTGGGTGATCCGTATGATCGCAGACCGGATCACCACATGGGTGGTGGGAGAAGCCCGGGACGTTGATCATATTCTACGGATGACCGAATTTCGATCGCTTGTGGCTGAAATTGAGGAAGAGGGTATGGTAAGCGCCACCGATCGGGTCCTTGTTTACAATCTTCTGGACGCGGGGAATACCGAAGTTGAACATATTATGACTCCGCGGACAAGTATCCGGTTCGCTCGGCCGGATATGCAATTATCCGAGATAATAGAAATGTTTGTAAATTACAGGCAGCTGAGAATTCCCGTATTTAACGAAACCCCGGACGACATTACGGGATTCATTCACGCGGAAAAGATTGTAAACCTGGTAAAACCCGATGAAGGCACTGCCGGCGTAACCATCCCGGATATCCTCGAACCTGCGCTGTTTGTACCATTCACCAAGAACACGGATGAAATGCTTGATTTTTTTCAGAAACATGATGAGCGGGCGGCAATGGTTATTGATGAATTCGGTGGGATCGCGGGAATCGTAACCATAGAGGATGTTTTGAATTTCATCTTCGGCGAGATTGCCGGTGAATTTATTGAAACTCCATATACTCAAGAGGATGAAAAGATTTTTATGGTGCCAGGCAATATGAAGCTCAATGAATTTGAAGCCCTCACCAATTTCGGGATTGAAGATCCCCGCGTGACGACGATCGGGGGTGTTGCGCTGCGGCATCTGGACCGACTTCCGCATGAAGGCGACCAGGTCACAGTGGACGGCATACGAATTACCGTGATTGAAATGAATGGAAACCGGATTGCCCGTTTAAGGGCCGCCAAACTTGGAAGCGCGGATACTCCCGGTGAAGAAGACGATGGTGACGAAAGGAAATATCAATAATGCAATATGTGATAATTTTAAGCATCTTGATTGTTCTACTGATATTAAAAGGATTTTTCTCAGGTTCTGAGATTGCACTTGTCAGTGCGGACAAGATCCAGATGCGCCACAAAGCCAGAGGCGGAGACAAAGGGGCAAGACTGCTGCTCAAGATGTTTAAAAGACCTGACCGGCTGCTCACCACCACACTTATAGGCACGAATCTCGCCACGGTCGCCCTGATGACCATCGGAACCATCGGCATGGTAAATTTTTTCGGGAAACACGGGGATTTATATGCGTTTCTCCTTTTTACACCGGTGCTTCTTATCCTGGGTGAAATCGTACCCAAAAGCATTTATCAGCAAAAGGCCGAGGTTCTCGCCCCCGTGATTGTCTATCCGCTGTGGGTAGGACTTTTCCTGTTTTTCCCTATTGTTTATCTGTTCTCGCTGGTAGCGAGATTCGCTACCAAAATGGTGGGCGCTGGGAATACGGCGCAAAGCGTGTTTCTCACCAGAGAACAGATCCGTGCGGTCCTGGAAATGACGGAACGCAGCTCCGAAGTCGCATCTTTTACCAGCGGCAGGATCAGGCGTGCGATGCGTTTCAGTAAAACTCCAGCTTCTGATGTCATTACACCGCTCAGGGACATGACGCTTTTTGACGTTGACGGAGATATCAACAGACTGATCGACCTGGCTCGCGCCTCTGGATACCAGCCAATACCAGTTTACAAGGGAAATCCCCAGAAAATTATCGGTCTGGTTTCTCTGACCCCTTGGGATTTGATGAAAAAAGATCTTTTTACAAAATCCATCCAGGAACTGTCAAAACCGGCTTTTTATGCCGCGCCCCAGCAAACCCTCGGCGAACTGCTGCCGGTGCTCCGTCGGCGCGATGATCAGGCCGCCATTATCGTGAATGAATTCGGATCTGCGATTGGAATGCTGACAGCCGA
>CAZDMY010000451.1:0-2095 GCA_964506405.1 uncultured Dehalococcoidia bacterium
CCTTAGAAACATCGATGCCATTCTAGCCAGAGCGGGCCTCTGATCAATCCTCTAAGTCGAGAGTCATTAGTCATTAGTCGTTAGTCGGCAGTCGGCGGGAAGGAGGCTATCAGCGATCGGCGGTCAGCGTTCGGCTCTCAGGGATCGCCCTGTGTCATAACGAACTTGATCCGGTATCCAGAGGGGCGGGGTGGTGAACTCCGAACTTCGAACTCTCAACTTCGAACTAATTGTGAACGCCGAACCAACGAACCAGCAACCAACAAACCAACCAACTCGGCACTCAGTACTCGGCACTAAATTGGTATGATGTCCCCGGATTTAAGTTTCCTCTTTCAAACTCAGGCTGACCCTCCCTTTCACCGGGTCGGTTTCAATCACTCGGATACATGGCAGATACTGGTTGACTGAAAGTACTTCCAGAGGATGGGATATGCGTTTATCACTCATCTCGGAGATGTGGATGAGCCCGTCATTTTTCAGACCAATATCCACAAATGCCCCGAAATCCACGATACTGCGTACGACGCCGGACACCATACTGCCTGCCTGCAGCATCGTGATATCGGTAATATCATCACGAAACGGAATCTCCGGCAGTTCGTCTCTGGGATCGAATCCCGGTTTCTGCAACTCGTTAATAATGTCCTCCAGTGTCTTGAGTCCAATGCCAGTCTTTTCGGCAATCGTTGCTGTTTCCTCAGGTGGGATTGCATTTACATCATAGTGTTGCAGCAACTCCTCTGCTGCATGGTAGCTTTCCGGATGGATACCGGTATTGTCCAGAACACTTTCACCATCCCGAACTCGAATGAATCCCGCACATTGCTCAAAGGCTTTCTTTCCGAGCCCTTTAACCTGGAGAAGCTGCTGTTTACTTCGAAACGCCCCGTTTTTCTCACGAAAGGCTACAATATTCCGGGCAAGTTTGGGGCCCACCCCGGCAACATAAGTCAGTAATGAAGCTGATGCGCTATTAACATCAACCCCTACCCGATTGACTGTATCTTCAATCGTCTCATCGAGTTTGCGTTCCAGAAGTTTCTGGTCCACGTCATGCTGATACTGGCCGATTCCCAAAGACTGGGGATCGATCTTTACCAGTGCAGCCATCGGATCGCGGAGACGCTGAGCTATGGAGACGGCACCTCGAATGGTAACGTCAAGATCGGGGTATTCTTCCTGCCCCAGTCTGGATGCCGAATATACCGATGCTCCTGCCTCAGAAACAACCGTGTATTTGAGCACCGTTTTCTCTTCCCGGTTCAGCCAGGCAAAGAATTCCTGCGTCTCACGGCAAGCCGTACCATTGCCAATCGCCACACCAGTCACATGATACCTGTTTACCAGTTCCATCACTCGCCTTTTAGCTTGCTCATACTGGTTGAGGGGCGGTGTTGGAAAGATGACTCCCTGATCAAGAAATCTGCCGTTTTCATCAATCACAGCGAGTTTGCAGCCAGTCCGGTAGGCCGGATCTACTCCCATGATCACCCGCTCCGTTACCGGCGGATTCATGAGCAACTGGGAGAGGTTCTTTCCGAATACCTTGATGGCCTGCCGATCTGAACGTTCCTTGAGTTCTGCGTGTATCTCTCGTTCAAGAGAAGGGAGTAACAGCCGCTTTAATCCGTCTTTGAGCGCGGCGAAAAGCAGTTCTGCCGAGCTTTGAGCATTATGGGGAATCTTGAACCTGCGAATGTTATCTTCGATCCGTTCCATATTCAGGGAAATTTTCACCGAAAGCTGTTTTTCTCGTACGCCCCGCATAATAGCCAGGTAGCGATGTGATGGAATGAACGCAATCCTCTCTTCATGCTGCTGATAATGGCCATACACTCCGGCAGCGTCAAATTCCCTGCCGGCTTTGATCACCAGCACCCCGTGTTGCCTGGCCTGATTGCGAAGTATTTCCCGTTCTTCAGGATCGTCGCTATAATATTCGGCTATAATATCCTGTGCTCCCCGGATTGCTTCCTCGATTGATTTAACCTCACCATTGACGAATTGTGCTGCCCGGGCCTGTAAGTCTTCAACGGACAATCTGGCGCTGTAAAGCAAATTAGCCAGCGGCTCCAGTCCTTTAGCGATTGCC
>CAZDMY010000452.1:0-2086 GCA_964506405.1 uncultured Dehalococcoidia bacterium
TTTGCCGGTGGGGAGACGCCAAAGCGATTCCGCGACCGGCAAGGGCGCATGACAAACGACCCCGGAATCCGTAACCGGCCATGCGCCCAACTTTCAACCAACTCAAGAGAAGTGGAGGAACCATGAACGCAGTAATTGGAGCGGGAACATGCGGCAAGGACTCCAAGGGGGCGAAAAACCTCTTTATCGAACACCACATTCGCACCGTCAATGCCGCTGTAGACAACCTGGAAAACCTCGCAATCGACCTCGGTGTCTATTTTCCGGAGCCCACCCGGGGGGAAGAGGGTGCCAAGTTGAGCGAAGAACCCCGACTGGCTCAAACCCTGATCGAAACACCCAGCAGGCTTTCGGAGGTTGCGGATCGAATCAACCGCCTAACCGATACCATCCGAGACAGCCTGATTTAAGATCAGGGAGCCAGCGCGGGGGCTCCCAAAACCAACAGGGGGTATCCATGGAATTCGACCGAATCAAATTAGACAACATGCTTTTTCATTACTGGGAAAGCCTGCCGGCACCGAAGATCAGCTACACCGAATGGTGGTACGGGCTGGTAAAGCCGGTGATCGACAAAGCACATAGGTTGGAGTGGCCAGATGAAAAATAATCTCCTGAAAGACATCTCCGCATGGATGATCGCGCTGGCCCTTTTCGTCTGCGTCCTGATCGTACTTATCACCCCCATCATCGGCAATCCGAAATATGACGGCCTCACTTCATACGAGGACCAGCACATCGGAAACGAGAACAGCACTGTTCACTACGTCAAGCCCGGCGATCCGTACAAACCAACTGGAAGACTTTGGAGGTAGCCCCATGGGCCAAGAGCCCACCTTGTCCGATCCCTGGATCCCCGCTCAGTTTTCCGACTCCGACGAATTCAAGGGCCGGATACTCGACATGGCCGGGCGATGCCCCCAGGCGTTCAAGATCATGCCTATCGGCGCTCCGGACCCAGACATCCGGGGAAGCTGGGCGCGGTATTCTTTCGATAACCGGATAGAGCTTCTTGTCGATACCTCTCATGACGAAGCAATAGACTTTTTCAGAACGAAATTTCAGGAGGAAAGGGCAAAGACCATGACAAAGGCGCTGACCACCCAGGAACAAAGCCAAGTAAAAAGCCTTCTGGCCAGCAACATGAAGGCCATCGGAAGCGTTCTTCCGAAGCACCTGACGCCGGAAAGGATGCTCCGCGTCACCTATCAGTCCATCATGCAGACCCCGGACCTGGCCAGATGCACCCAGATTTCCCTTATCAACGGCATTATCGGCGCCAGCGTGGTCGGCCTGGAAATCGGCGGCCCCTTGGGATTGGCCCACCTGATCCCGTTCAAAAACAACCGGACAAAGACCCTGGAGGCCACCCTGATCATCGACTACAAGGGCCTGATCGAACTGATTTACAAATCCCCCCTGGTCAAAAACGTATCGGCCCAAGCGGTCTACGAAAAAGACGAATTTGATTACGGCTACGGCACGGAGAACTTCATCCGGCACCGGCCATGCGACAACGGCAACCCGGGAGGCCTTACTCACGCCTATTGCATCGTGTTTTTCAGGGGCGGCGGCTACGAAATGGAAGTGGTGAACCGGGAAAAGGCCATGGCGGCCAAGTCCCACTCCCGCGCCCGAGACAGCAAAAACTCCCCCTGGAACACCGAAGACGAATGGACGATGTGGGTCAAGACCGCCGTTCGGAGAATCGCCAAGCGTGTTCCAAAAAGCCCGGAGCTTCAAAAGGCGCTGGCCGTGGATGAACGTGCCGAGAAAGGCGAAAGCCTGGATGATGTGATTGACGTTGACTTTTCATCGGTGGACATCCCCGGAAACGGTGGGGGGAAGGAACAGGAAGAACCCGAACCCCCGCCGCCGCCCCCGGAAGAATCGACCACCGACGCCACCACCGAAGGACCATCTCAACCGGCGACTTCGGAAACCCCGGCGCAACCAGCGACCCCCGAAGTGGAGGAAGGCGTGGACCAAACCCTACTGGCCAATTACGAATTCATGAAAGACGAATTCCCTAAGTATATCCAAGCCGCTGTTACCGAGCTGAAACTATCGACCCCGTTTTCTGAGG
>CAZDMY010000453.1:0-2082 GCA_964506405.1 uncultured Dehalococcoidia bacterium
CCCAGGCGGCGAAGGCAAACGTCACCTTGAAGGGCTCGGTTTCCATGAACTCGTCCATCATATCGAACATGGTCCACTGGCGAAGCTCCGGCGTAACAATTCCCGGATCATATTTCTTGTACACCTGCATATAAGGCACATTGTCGTCGGTGATTTCGACCTCGGGTGGGTGAGGCGGACACCAGAAAGTGGCCCGCATAAGTTCTTTAGTAAAGGGAGCCGGCTGCCCCAGCATTCCCCCCAATCGGGCATAACCCATCAGGTCCTTTTCAGTGGGGTAAGAAATCCCCTGGCTGGTGGTGTTGCCGGTAGTCATTAATACATCGAGATCGGCGGGGTTCCATTTCATGCGAAACCCGTATTTCCAGAGTTCCAACTGGTCGAAAGCCGGAGCGGGAGCGGCGTACATGAGCATGGCATGCGGGTAGATGCGTACCCCGGGGTACGGTTCTACGGTCTCACAGGCACCGCCACATTCGGTTCGTTCCTCGAGCACACAGACGCTAAGCCCGGCTTTGGCCAGGTAGGCAGCGGTGCCCATCCCGTTTGGTCCGCCACCTACGATCACGACATCATATCGTTCGTCTTTGGGCATAAATTCCTCCTCTCTTACTTAATTAACTATCATTTGAACGCCCGTTCAGTGCATAGTGCAAAATATTGAGTATTCACTGTTGCTGGCGAACTTAATTTGTGATTGCCATGAATACGTTTAGTTTGGTGAATGGATCAGGGTTTTAGAAAAAGTTGACCGTTCGTTCAATTTTCCTTTGTTTGGATTATACACCAGAAATTGCCGGGTGTCAATAGTCAGTTGGCTATTATTTATCGTTCGGTATTCGCGTTATTCTATAGCAATTATGGCGGAAAGAACCGGTCTCCGACTGGGGTAACAGTGACTAAAGACGCAATCGTTTATATTACCACTTGACAGGATTTACGCATCATGGTAGATTGAAATGGATTGAACAAACGGTCAGTTTTCGTGAAGATGAAGAAAACACGCGCTTCCTATAACACTAAAGAGCGTTATTATGCGATCCTGCAAGCGGCCGAAACGCTCTTCGCGGAGAGGGGTTACCAGGGCGTGTCCCTCGATGAGATTGCTAGAAGTGCCGGAGTGGCCAAAGGATTGATCAACTACCATTTTGGCAACAAAGAAAATTTGCTGGTTCACGTTTTAAGCAAGGGGACTTCCACACTTTTCGCCCAACTGGATTCGGTGATCAAGGAAAAGAAATCCGCCAAAGAGAAAATCCGTGCAGCGATCGAAATATACCTTTCCGTGGCCAGCGCCGGGCCTGCATTGACGAGAATGGCCATGATCGCCACGTTTGAAGCGGCCTATTCAAAGAGCCTTCGTAAACTCTGGCTGGCGTTTATGGACCAGAATCTCGGGAAGTTTAAAGAACTGGTGGAGGAGGGAATTGTCAATGGTGAATTCAAGCCGGTCGATAGCTGGCTGGTGACCCAGTTTGTGATGGCCATGGCCTTTGAAGTATTGAGGGAATCAACACTCCGCCAGGAACCGCTGAATCCAAAGGAAGCTGCTGAAAACGTGACAAAGATTCTGTTTGAAGGGATTTCCAAACAAATACCCAATTAGTTGTTTCCTATCTTAGAACCTTGACCATCCGATACAAACCGAAATCACCATCCTTCGTCTTAAGGATCGGCAGCGTCTCCTCTATTTCGTATCCGCGCCGTTTATAGAATTGAAGCGTGCGTTCTTTGACGACTTCTGCATCGAGCACGATTCTCCGCAAACCAGCCTCCCTGGCCCTGTTCTCTACCGAATCCATGATCCTGGTTCCATACCCCTGCCCTCGGTACTGGGGATAAACAGCCAGATTACTGACATAATAATCCCCGGGCCTGGTTTTGGCCATGATCTCGCCTGACTGCTGAAGTTCGTTCCGCTGCCTGAAGAAGGTCCAATTCAGGCACTTCAACATAACAAGGAAAGTTCTAAACCCCTCTTTCTTCTGGGTATGATAATCGTAGCCGACGGCGATCCCCACCGGTTTTCCATCGATATTCAGAAACCACGAATGCTCGTAGCTGAAGCCGCATTTGCGGTGC
>CAZDMY010000454.1:0-2080 GCA_964506405.1 uncultured Dehalococcoidia bacterium
TGGGGTGGTGAACCCCGAACCAACGAACTATCAACCAGCAAACTAACCAACTCGGCACTCGGTACTAAATTGGTATTATGTCCCCCGATCTTCACATCATTCCCGGCCTTTCTTTCCCCTTTTCTTTCTTCTGGATTCTTTTAGAGTTTGACATTCCCACCTGCCATCTCCCCTTCCCTATCCAGCCTCACCAAACAATCGTGATCGTATATTTATCGGGGCAGCCCCTTCGTTTGATATAACCTTGACGGTGTTACCTGGGAAATGGACCATTGAATTTCACATGTAACTATATTAATAATAACATAGTATTAAGATATTTGGGGTTGGAGGAACCATGGACATTAAGTACGCCATTCTAGGATTTCTGAGCTGGAAGCCTTCTTCAGGATATGACCTGAAAAAGATTTTTGCCGAATCAGTCTTTATCCCCTGGTCCGGAAACAATAACCAGATATACAGAACCCTGTTGCAGCTACAGCGCGATGAACTGGTAACAAGCGAAGTGCACTATCAGGAGACTTATCCCCCTCGAAAGGTGTATACGATAAATGAAAAAGGATTGTCTGAGCTGCGCAACTGGGTCGGGTCGTCGCCGGAGCTGCCTCAACTCAAGAACCCTTTTCTCATACAGCTTGCCTGGGCCGATCAACTGGAGCATGACGAACTGGATACTTTGCTGGAAAAATACGAATACGAGGTCAATATGCAGTTGCTCATGGGGCAGGAAAGAATACGGCGCGGAAACATAAAACCCGGCAGAACTCCTCGGGAGGATTATCTGTGGGACATGATTTTCGAAAACTGGGCTACCTCATATGAGGATGAGCTGAGATGGATTCGAAAACTACGCCTAGAGCTCAATGAGAGGTGCTGAGATGAAAACAAAGCCAATCTACAAATCGGCTGCCGGTCGGGCGCAGATTATGGCTTTATACGATAAAGTGCTGTCTCAATGGCCGGTGCCGTGCGAGCATGTCAATATCCCAACCAGATACGGCAACACTTTTGCGATTGCCAGTGGCCAGGCCGGTTCGCCGCCGATGATACTGCTTCACGGCACCGCTTCCAATTCAGCCACCTGGGCACATGATGTTATTGACTACAGCAAATCTTTCCGCGTCTGGTGTGTCGATATCCCCGGGGAACCGGGAAAGAGCGACGAGGCACGTTTCGGCTGGAACGGTCCTCATTTCAGCGAGTGGCTCGATGATGTGCTGAATGGACTGAATCTGGAAAAGGCTGTTATGGGGGGAATGTCGCTCGGTGGCTGGGCAACACTTAAATACGCGACGGTCAATCCTCATCGCGTGGAAAAGCTGGTGCTGATAAGCCCATCAGGGGTCTGCCCGGCCCGATTGTCGGTCGTTTTTCGTTTGATCGCCTTTTCCCTGCTCGGCAAATGGGGCTTCAACCGAATGAAACGCCTCGTCTTTGGCGATGTGGAGCTAACTGAGGAGGCGGAGGAATTCTTTGTACTGACCTCCAGATATTTCAATTTCCGCCCCGGCTCGCCCCCGCTCTTTACCGATAGCGAGTTGCAACGATTGAATATGCCGGTATTGTATCTTGCCGGAAAAAGCGATGCATTGCTGCAATCACAAGAAAGCGCCGATAGATTGCGAGAACTGGTACCAAATCTATCAGTAATCCTTGTGGAAGAAGGCCATGCGGTCATAAATATGGCACCACGAATATTATGGCTTCTGGGTGATAATGCTACGTAGATGACGGCAAGCTTCCTGTTGCATGCCGCCGGCAACAAGCTAAACCTGTATAGCTTTCGGGGCAGCAGATCAGCCCACGAACTGTGTGGACTGCACTACGCTAAGCCGATTGATATCAGTTGGCCAACCTTCTGACGAAAAGTTGCGGCAATCGTTTGGATCAGTAATCGAAGCCTGATAAGTTTATGCCAAGCGATAGACCATTCGGACCTTCAGTGGAACGTTTATGTAAGAGTGCATTGCAATGGTAGCATGGTAACGCAATGTTGGGAGAGCTTGGCCTGGCCGGAGAGGAACGGAGGCCAGTAAGTTATCGGCTATAACACTCGGCGTAATGGGCCCAAGGGCAGCGC
>CAZDMY010000455.1:0-1407 GCA_964506405.1 uncultured Dehalococcoidia bacterium
GAGGCAATGAAGCTGGGCGCGGTGGATTTCATTCAGAAACCATTTTCTCCAAAAGAGATCCGGGAGTTGGTGTCACAAGTTATTGACAGGGAGAAGCTTGATGAGCAGAAAGCCGATGATTATCATTCATTCATCGAACTTGCCAAGCGGTGTATAGGGAACAGGGATTTCGACGCGGCGACGGAATATGTGCGCAAGGCTATCGTCCTGGATCCTTCATATCCGGGGGCCTTTAATCTTCTGGGCGCTCTCCTGGAAATTCGGGGGCAGAGAATTGAGGCTCTGAAGCACTATAGGGCGGCAATCTCGTTGGACCCTACATATGAACCTGCGAGGAAGAACCTTTCCCGAGCTACGAGTATGGAGCCAAAGGGGGGCATCACGCTTGAATGAGAGTAGTAGCAGATTCCATATAATAATTGTGGGCTGCGGCAGATTGGGTTCATATCTTGCCAATAAGCTCAGCCATGATGGGCACAGCGTTGTCGTTATTGATAATGACGAATCGGCTTTCAACGCCCTATCGGCTGAATACAGCGGCTTTCGCGTAGAGGCCGACGTCACAGAATTTGCCGTGCTCAAGCAAGTTAAGACCGACAAGGCGGATGTAGTTATAGCCACCACTCACGAAGATAATGTGAACTTGATGGTCGCCCAGATCGCCAGGCGGATCTTTTATGTACCCAGGGTGATGGCCCGGGTCTTTGACCCAAAGCGGGAAGAGATATACCGGGATTTGGGCGTTGAGACTATCTCCCCCACGTCAATTGCTGGCGATGAATTTCTGAAAGCTCTGGAAAAACAGCCGATTGTAGAAAAGGCAGAACCATGAAAGTCCTTATTGTGGGCGGCGGGAAGCTGGTTTACTTTCTTACCCGCACACTGACCTCAAAAGGGTATAACGTCACGATAATAAATCGAAAACCAGAGGAGTGCAAATGGATGGCCCGGCGTCTCAAAGCCGCTATAGTATATGGAGACGGCAGTGAGCCCCAGATCCTAGAAGATGCCGGTGCATACTCCGCTGATATTATGCTAGCCGTAACCCCCAACGATCAGGATAATCTGGTCATCTGCCAGTTGGCAAACCTTCGTTTTCATGTCCCTCGAACCCTGGCTGTTGTTAATGATCCGGACAACGAAGAGGTCTTCAGGAAACTTGATATTACCGCCATATCCACAGTGGGTATCCTGTCCAGCTTGATAGAGCAGAAGGCAGGATTTGACCAAATCATCAATCTGATCCCCCTTAGCGAGGGAAAAGTAAACGTAACAGAAGTGGAACTGACGAAGGATTCGCCTGTAGCAGGCAAAGCCCTGGTTGAAATCGATCTGCCGGAGAGTTCCCTCATAGCAAGCATCCTGCGGGACGATCAGCCCATTGTGCCCCGGGGAGCCACCTTGCTC
>CAZDMY010000455.1:1417-2069 GCA_964506405.1 uncultured Dehalococcoidia bacterium
TTATTGTCATAACGCTCCCGGAAAACTATGGTCGGGTCCTCAGGATGCTTACCGGTGATGTGATTTAGCGAGGGATATGCTGTGCGAAGGGATCTAAATCTCAGACAACGCTATCGGGCGATTCTATCCCATACGGGGTTGGTTCTTTGTATCACAGGCTTGCTGCTGCTGACTCCGCTCCTGGCCCTGATAGCCTGGCCCGGTGAGTGGGTGCATAGCGTCGGATTTATCCTGCCAGGGGTTTTACTCCTTGGGTTTGGCCTTGTTATATGGCGTCTCCTCAGACCGCGTGGCTCAATAATCTTAACAGTCCAGGAAGGCGGGGTCGTCGTCCTTTTGAGTTGGGTCATTACGTGTTTGTTTTCAGCCTTACCCTTCGTCTTTATCCAGAAACTGGGTTTCAGTCAGGCACTGTTCGAGTCAGTAAGCGGATGGACCACCACCGGGCTGTCTGTGGTCGATGTCACGAAAGCGTCCCATGTTATCCTCCTCTGGCGCAGCATCATGCAGTTGGCCGGGGGAGCCGGATTAGCCATCATTATGCTTGCGGCCATTGCCGGAGCCACCGGACCAGGGCTTTCTGCGGCTGAAGGCCGGGGTGAGCAGCTTGTGCCCCATGTCCGGCAGTCGGCCAGGATCGTGGCAACCATCT
>CAZDMY010000456.1:0-2068 GCA_964506405.1 uncultured Dehalococcoidia bacterium
CAGGCGAACAGGGAGGGCGCTGAATGCGTGTATCTAAGCTTTGCGGCTCATACGGCAGTCCTCGATCAGCATACTCAATTCAAGACCATACGAATTGACCCGAGTCCCGGATTCGATTATTTCGCTTCGGAAGTACATCGAATTATCGAGGAACATGGCAGCGGGGTATACTATGTCTTCGATAACCTGTCCGACCTGGTCGGTGAGTGGGCTACCGACGAGTTGCTGGCCAATTTCTTTCAAGTAACATGTCCATTCATCTACCAGGTAGGTTCTATGGCCTATTTCGTTCTGAGAAGAGGACAACATGGACACAGGGCCATATCCCGCATCCGCAATACTACACAGGTATTGATAGATGTTTACCATGTGGCCGGGAATACTTATATTCAGCCATTGAAAGTTTCTGAGCGGTATTCGCAGCAAATATTCCTGCCTCACTTAGTCACTGATGATGGATGGGTACCCATATCTCACAGCGGGGATGCGGCAAAGGTACTGATAACAGCTAATAAGCAACCATTGAGTGTCAGCACTGAATCAATTGCTCCGTGGGATACGATCTATCGAAAGCTGTTACAACACTGGGAATTGTACGGTGATTTGCCCGACCTGCCTGATGAAGTCGCGGAACTGAAGGAAGAATTCTCGCGGATTATGATTGGTAATCATCAGAAGTTGGTCGAGCTTTCTAATCGGCATCTGACACTGGCCGACTTACTGCAGATTAGAAACCGGCTTATTGGTTCGGGAAGAATCGGCGGAAAAGCGGCCGGCATGGTTCTGGCCAGAGGGGTCTTACGGTCACGTGAAGGCAAGACCGATTTTACGCCGATACTGGATGAACACGATTCCTTTTACATTGGCTCTGATGTTTTCTTTACTTTCCTGGTGCACAACGGATTATTCGAATCAAGATTAGAACTGACAAAGACCGGAAGGCTTTCATGGGATGAATTCGAGAAACTCGAACAAAGATTTCTTGAAGGCAGTTTCTCCGAAGAGACACTGGAACAGTTCCGCGGGATGATCGACTATTATGGACAGGCCCCAATCATAGTCAGGTCCTCAAGTCTGCTGGAAGATGGCTTTACGGACGCATTTGCCGGTAAGTATCGCAGTGAATTCTGTGCCAATCAAGGAAGTCCTGACAAGCGTTTGGAAGCGTTTCTCAGGGCGATCAAACTTGTCTATGCAAGCGCCTTGAACCCGGATGCTTTGGCTTATCGCCACAGGCGCGGACTCGGCGAAGGAGACGAACAGATGGCAGTTCTGGTACAGCGCGTCTCCGGTACGCCTTACAGGCAATACTTTTTCCCCTGCCTGGCCGGGGTGGCTTTTTCTCGAAACCTGTTTGCATGGACAAACCGTATTGATCCACAAAAGGGGATGATGCGGCTTGTGTTCGGCCTTGGGACACGTGCTGTTAACAGGGTCAGTGGCGATTATCCCAGAATGATCGCCGTCAGCCACCCCACGATCAGGCCAGAGACGGGGATGGAAATCGCCAAGTACTCTCAGAGGATGATGGATGTTCTGGACCTGGAGGAGAATGCATTTGCCACCTATCCCTTCACGAACGTCCTCAGGGAAGGCAATTATCCGGGTTTAAGATTGCTGGCATCAGAGATGGCTGACGGCTATCTTAGTGACTGGTATGTAACTTCCCCTGCCGCTTCGGCGAAGAATCCGGTATTAACTTTCAATAACCTGATCAACCAGACTGAACTAGTCAGTATTATGGGTCAGATGCTGGAGAGGTTAGAAAATGCCTGGGGACAGCCGGTCGATATTGAGTTCACGGCCCATGTAGATAGTGAAAACAATATCAGAATAAACCTGCTTCAATGCCGATCTTTACGCGTGCCTACACTGGCCAGCGCAGCAGCCAGCATCCCGGAAAACCTGCGCAAAGAGCAGGTACTCTTCCGCTCCATGAGAGCGATAAATGCCGGCATGGTCAATGATATTGCATACATCATTTACGTCGACCCAAGAAAATACGCCGCTCTGACAAATATGGATACCAAGAAAAGCCTGGGAAGGGTAATCGGGAAATTGAATGGCC
>CAZDMY010000457.1:0-2066 GCA_964506405.1 uncultured Dehalococcoidia bacterium
ATAGTGGTGAATTGATAGTTGCGTATCTCATGGCATTTGGATCACTTTGTGCAGCGCCCCGATTCTTGTGGACGACTGCGATTTCTGGTTGCAGTTATTTCGATTTCTCCGGTACCGCATGCCGGAGTGACCTCGCAGATACTGTGTCGATCCACCTGCACGCGGTCTTTTCGTATCAATTCAGTCAGTCTTTCCAGGGGTCACATCGGAATTCGTGCTCGGCTCTGAATCCAAATAATGTTCCATTCTTTGCGAAATACCGTTGATATCGGACTCCATTCCGGCAATTGACATTGACATCTCATCGCGCATCTTTTGAAATCTTCGATCGTTTGCCGCCAAAAGACGGTCGATCTCGGCCCGGATCTCCTGATACTGAAGCTGCAGGATCTCCACCGCTTCGTTCCTGAAATCCTGCATGCAGGATTCAGTCGTCCTCATCCAGCGCAAAAGCCTGTCGGAGTTCTCCCCATCCCGCAAAACCCCAGGCCAGAATCCGGAATTGGGCTTCATGCGATCAATTCCCGGATCTTCAACACTCCGCAGCTCTGCGACAGATTTACCACGACGTGTGATGATTATCGTTGCTCCTTCCTCCACCTTCCGAAGCAGATCTGAGAGGTGGGTTTTTGCATGATGAACCCCGACTATTTTCTTCATCGGCTATCTAGTCATATGACTTAGTCTGTTGACTAGATTAATTTCATACCATCATTTTTTGTTCCCTTATACTGGTTCGCAATCCATCCCAAAGCCGATGACCTCGATGTTCGGCGCTGCTATGGTAGCACAGCTTCGGAATCCGGTCCCGCGATCGGTTTCCTGACACCATACCGAATGATCGTCAGGTACTCCTCCGGATTCCCCGCAAAGAGCATTCCCGGCCCCTTCAGATATTCCTCTTCGTGCTCGCCGACGACTTCGTATCCGTTTTCCTCTATGTACGCCATCAGCCGTTCTACCGTGGGTTCTTCTTCGTCCCACGGACCGACATGCAATATTTCCGCGACCTCGCCGTACTCCCAGGTCGTCAATTCCAGGCTTAGGTCTTCCGGCACGTCGACATCGGGCAATTCCATCGTGGCGTGGGGTACGGGAATGGCGTAACGTCCGATCCACTCATCCATCGGCACGTCCGGGCTGAGCGGCCAGCGGGCTCTGGGCGCCTCAAAACCGGGTCCGCCTTTGGGCGCTCCTTCCACTTGATAGTATATCTTCATCAGAAGGCTGAAGGCGTCTCCCCCGACGATATTCGGATCTCCCTCGGCCGTGACTACAATGACGCGCTCGGGTTCTTTTGTAACGATTCGAGGCTCGGAAAGGTGGGCAACCTCCTCGTACGAAGGGCCCTGGGGTCCCCCAAACCACCAGGTAAGTCCGCCCAGTACCAGCAGGGCGACGATCAAGGCAATCCAGACGTAGCGCATGGCCGTATTCGGCGTGGTTGCGAGCTTCCTATGTGCGGTTTGAGGAAAATGTAGTAAACAAACGGAGCTTGCCATACAGGATGAAACATCCTCGTAAAGAACAAGAACAGCGATCCCGGTTACCGCAATCCGGTAAGCGGGGATGAATGTGACATTGAAGGGAACGCTTTCTATTTTAGAGCTTTCTAAATCCTATGTTAGATCATCCTTTAATAGCATTAGCGGCGGGAGCAGTGCTTCTGGCGCTGATTCTGTGGATCGTGTGGCCCAATAGCGGGTGGCTCGATCGGCGTCGCCGAATCCAGCGCCAGTCCAGGCGAATCCTAACCGAGGATGTACTGAAGGCTCTGGTCAAGGCGGAAATCGACCGGCGTGAAGTTTCCGTTACCGTCCTTGGGGGCATTCTGCAGATCGGACAGGACCGCACGGCGGCCGTCCTCAACGACATGGAATCCGGAGGGCTGATCCGCTGGGGTGAGGACCGACCTGAACTCACACCCGAGGGAAGGGAATACGGTCTGCATATGCTGCGGGCGCACCGTTTGCTGGAGCGCCGGTTGGCAGACCGGACGGGGCATCGTGAGGTGGACTGGCACAACCTGGCCGAACACGAGGAGCACAGACTTTCGAAAGAAGACG
>CAZDMY010000458.1:0-2062 GCA_964506405.1 uncultured Dehalococcoidia bacterium
AAGCTTCGGTTAACACTAACAAGGCATTCCTTATTTCAAAAGATCAAAGTGGGGCGGGCCATTCAGCCCGCCCCACTTTGTTCTTTTAAGCAACATATCCCATATCCTCCAGGGTGATCCACCCCTCTTTCAATGCACAGGAAATTGCCTCGGTGCGGGACCCCACTTTTAACTTCTTGTAGATGTTCAGTAAATGCCCCTTGACCGTACGAACGGTTATTCCCAGTTCATCGCCAATAGCCCTGTTACTCAACCCGCGAGACACTAGCTGAAGGATCTGCGTTTCACGTCCGGTCAGCAACTCAACCTCGTCTCTGTTCAATCTTGCTTCAGTTACCCCCGCTCCCAACGCAGGCGGGATTTTTGATTCCCACTGCTCCACCTCACGAATCGCATGTACCAGTTCCTTGCTGGCTCTAATGACCTGGCCTGAGTAGAACTTCAGTGCTTCCTGAAGCCGCAGATTCTCCGCTTCCTGGCGTTTTCTCTCTGTAATATCCCGGGTAATGGCAACGAATCCTACCGGTTGACCGGACCTATCCAGCAGAGGAGAGGCACTAACCTCCGCCTCATATCGAACCCCGTTCTTATTTACCAGTACGATTTCCAGATCGCCACTGTAACCCACTTTCAGCGTCTGCCTCATATTCTCAATGGCTACTTCCCTGTATTCAATCGGTATGAATTCAAATGCGCTCATACCAATGACCTCTTCTCTGTGATCATACCCATAAAGCCGAAGCATGGCCGGATTCATATCCAGAATATTAGATTCCAGATCTATTACCGCAATGCCTTCCGAAATAGATTCAAGCATTACCCGCAGCTTTTCCTCCGATTCTCTCAGCGCAAGTTCAGCCTCCTCGCGTCCACTTAGATCTAGCACAATTCCGGCAATTGCCGGTTTATCCTGTCGCCAGGTCGGCCATGCCGATACCTCAACCGGAATCCTCTGACCATCAGCAGCGATAAGGTCGGTTCGAAATCGATCTGTCTTTTTGTGGCCTGCTAACATACGTTCATAATTCTCTAACAGTTCCTGATGAACTTCAGTCGGGAAAATGTGAGTGAAAGATTTCCCGACTAAATCCTTTTCATCGTATCCCAGCTTCGCCAGCTCAGCGCTGCTGAGCACGACAATTTTGGCATCCTGAATTAGAAAATACGCATCCCGCATCTCTGAGGTTAAACGTCGGTATTTACTTATCATTCCATCCCTCCTCAACTATGCACAGTATAACATCGCTGATACTTTAGTACCTGCCAATAATACCAAAAAACAGGTCGATACGCAACTTCTTCTACACAAATATATCCCTGACCACCGTGAAAGCCTGCAGCTGCACACCGGACTTTAGTATCAATTTCTTGACAAGCTGAATACCAGGTGTTATAGTCTACACAACAATCTTTCAGCCCCTCTATTGCCGTTTTTCTAAGAGGAGTGTGGTTGATGTGAAACTTCGAGATGAATCGGCATTTGTAACCAGCACGCACCTTCATGCGATTCAAGCAATCTGCTTTGCGAAACTATAGTCGATTTAGTCTTGGCAGCCGGAGATTTCCAGATAGCAAAGACTGCTTTCAAATGTGGTTCGATCGAAACAACTCTATGGAAAGGAGAGGTACAAGATGGTTGAAAACGCCGGATTCATTGGAATGGGAGATATCGGACTCCCTATGGCCAAAAGGGTGGTTGATAAATATCCTACCACCATCGTCGGGCATCGTAGAAGAGAACCCGTCGAAGAAATGAAAGGGCTTGGCGCTACGGAGGTATCGACGCCACGTGAAGTCGGGGAAACATCCGATGCAGTAGTCGTTATGGTTCAGAATGATAACCAGGCAGAAGAGGTTATCTATGGGCCCGAGGGGCTGCTGGCGGGGATGAAAAAAGGCTCCGGCATCCTGTTGATGGGCACTTTCCGCCCCAGGTTTTGCCAGCAAATATACGAAGATGCCAAAGCCAGGGGCGTGGATGTGATCGATGCACCGGTGGTGGGTGGCCGAATGGGTGCCGAGAAAGGTTCACTTGGTATCAGTGCGGGTGGTGATCAAGCAG
>CAZDMY010000459.1:0-2052 GCA_964506405.1 uncultured Dehalococcoidia bacterium
CTCGGCGAAGCGCGCGTAGCGCCCGGCGTGCTCGGCCATGCCGTGGGCCACCTGCACCACGGCCCGCACCGGCACGTCCCCCTCCGGCCGCCAGCGGTAGGTGAAGATCTCGACGCCGTCGTCACTCCGGAAGGTGAAGGTGTCCGCTTGCATGGCTCGTCTCCCCCGGCAGGAACCGGTTTATACCGTAATTCCAATCTCATGCGCGATACGAAAAAGACCGAAAGCCGCCACACGATGTAGGGGAGGGGTTTATCCCCTCCCGCCAGGGCTCGCGTCAAGTCTGACAGGCGGGGATAAACCCCATAAGCGCGAACTTGTTCAAGGTGGACCATGTTCAGTGATAGTAGTATGATAACTGATATTTGCGACCTCTTGGGCTTTCAGAAAGTGTTTTCGATATGGTTTCCCACGCGCTGAACATAGCCTTGAGACCCAGCTCTGGCTCAATCGCCCGCATGAGCTGGTTGTGGGCAAACCGAAATTCACGCCAAGCGCTCCTGTGGGCAGCATTGGTGCAAGTTGTAGCCCCAGGGGGAAAAAGAGCTGGCGTATTGAACCAGCTTCATGCCCAACAGGGCAACAAAGAGCTTACCGTACAGCCAGGCCTTGGAACTTTCCTCGCTATGCTTGGGTAGATGCCCCAATTGAGCGATGGACTTAAAGCGCTTGAACACCAACTCTACTTGCCAGCGGCTGCGGTACCAGTCCAAAATTTCAATATCGCTGAAACGCTCTGCGGGGTAACTTGTGAAAACGATAACGTATTTGGCATACTCAAAAGTTTCGGCGTTGGTGCGCCGGGTGCTTTTCTTGCTGGCGTTTTTCCGGATTTTTTCGTGGGCCAGGCGTATGGCCTCCTGGGTTTTGCGTAACGCGCAAACCCGACCCTGGACCGTGGCACCGCTTTTGTTCGGTATCAACACCGGCCAGGATTTGACGATCCCCGGCCTGTCAATAACCGATAATTTGCTTAGCAGGTCGAACCGATGGCCCGCCAAGTCAAGCATCGGAAGACTGGAGGTGTTCACGCGCACCATGGCATAGGCGCTCTTGGCGAACACATGATGGATCCCGGGGGCGGTCGAATAGCCCCGATCGGCAATGATGTAGTCGCCCTTCTTGATAGAGTACTGGAAGAATGATTCACCGGTACCGACCCCCTTGGAGGGTGTGATTTTGAAAAAGTCACAATTGAGCGAAGGCAGCTGTACACTGTAGTGAATGCGCCAGAGGCTACCGGTCTTGCCGGGCTCCTTGACGTTGGTGGCATCGAAGAGCCGCACCTGGAAATCGGCTCTTTGTTCCAGGGCGATGCCTTGCTCCTCAAGCAGCGCCAAGCATAGCCCCCGAAGCCAGTCTTTGGCCTTTCGAAGCCGTTTTACTAATGCAACGTCGGAGATGTTCGCCAAATTGGCCATCTTCGCCCTAGTCACGGTTTCGCGCAGCGAATAACCACAACCGACATGAATCAACAATGTTCTCAGGTAATTCTCAGCCTCCTTGTCCTTGCGCAGGCCCTTCAAGGCATCGGTTGCTGACGCCAGCTCGACCCAGTTATCCGGGAAAAATGACATGAGCAGCGGCCAGTCTTCTTCCATTTTTGCACCTCCATCGCTTGGTCCGATGGAAGTGTCTAACAAAACGGCACATATGTCAAGCAAAACAAGTTCGCGCTTATGGGGATAAACCCCG
The DNA here is from genome assembly GCA_964506405.1 of uncultured Dehalococcoidia bacterium. Classification (GTDB taxonomy): domain Bacteria; phylum Chloroflexota; class Dehalococcoidia; order SZUA-161; family SpSt-899; genus JBGLNL01. The sequence goes on from CAZDMY010000459.1 coordinate 1,696, forward strand.
CCCCTACACAATGGGGGGGTGTTTTCATGCCCCTTCGGTTGCGGCCCGGCCGCGCTATGCCCATTTTGTCTTTGTGGTGATAAACAGCAATTCGGAACGCGAGTATCATTTTTACGCCTCAAAGGAGTTTCCCGATGTTCCCCTCCATCCTGATCGTGGACGACGAGCCCTCCATCCTCCATTCCCTCGGCGGCCTGCTGGGCGACGAAGGCTACGAAGTCATCACGGCCTCCAACGGCTACGAGGCGCTGAAGCTGATCGATACCGAATCGCCGGACCTGGTGCTGCTGGACATCTGGATGCCGGGCATCGACGGCATCCAGACCTTGCAGGAGATCAAAAAGCTCCACCCCTTTC
>CAZDMY010000460.1:0-2050 GCA_964506405.1 uncultured Dehalococcoidia bacterium
CTGGATTCTATTAGCCGGTGTCGTATATATGGCGCATACCGCCTTCATGTTCCACACCACGGTGCCCTATACCTTTTTCTGGATACTTATTGCCGTAGCTTTGAGTTTGACAGTAATGGATAACAGGCGGGTTAAAACGCTTAGCTGGCGCATGCCCGATGCTGTCTCCTCGATATTACTGGCCGTCCTTGTTATTCTCATCGGTGTTAGCATATTCATTGCCGTAAGACCGCTGGTGGCTAATGCTTATTATTACCAGGCGGAACGGCAAATGAGCCGGCAGAATGCGGCCTCCGCTCAAGTTGCAATCCCAAGCTATGAATCGGCGATCGAGTGGAATGGCAGCGAGGTTCGGTATCGGTGGAGCTACGGCATTGCACTGCTTAATGATGCCATGATACAACCGACGGAAGAAAAGGAAAAAGAGCGATGCGAGATGGTGAGGGAGGTGATCAACGACGCCATCGAACTGGAGCCGGAAAGCGCGATGCTCTATTACAACCGCGGGATTATGATGGCGCAGTGTGGGGCCAGTAGAGAAGAGGTTCTGGCCGATGTGGATAAAGCTATTGAAATGTACCCGTCGGGTTATATGGCCCGGCGGTACAGGGCGCAACTCAATACTGAAATGGGTAACCTGGAGCAGGCCATCGAGGATGATGAAATCGCTCAGGCCATCAAGCCTAACCAAAGCGGATGGGTTCGGCTGGGGAACAATTACCTTTCACTGGGTGACCGGTACCAGGAGGATGACGATCCGAATACCAGCCCGGAATATCAGTACAGCCGGGCGGCGGAGGTGCTGAGTATCGCGGCTGAAGAAAAGCCCAACGATATCAGCTCGAATTATTTGCTTGCTGTTGCTTATGACAAAGCCGGGAATATGGAAAAAGCCGTAGAAACATATATTACTACGAGCATCATTATCGAGCAGTTCATCGAGAATAAGCCCGGAAATGTTGAGGCTCATTATATGCTGGGCTATTGTTATGAACGCACGGGAGATATTGATAAAGCCATGGAAGAGTATTTTACCGTATTGGAACTGGATCCGGGCCACCAGCGCGCCCGGGATTCCCTGGCGCGTCTGGGGATCAGTGTAAATTGACCATGTTTGAGCAGCGTAGCACCCCCGAAGAGCATATCCCGGACATCATGGGAGAGAACGACCTGCTGGCGATCGCAAACTACTTTTTCATCGAAAGAACACCCTTCAATCAGGTTCTTGGATTGGGGGTCAAGTGGGTAAAAGAAGACGGAATCTGCCTTTCACTCGATATGAAGAACGACCTGCTCGGCAATGCGTTTCGCGGTCTTATTCATGGCGGGGTGACGGCCTCGGTATTGGATGTGGCGGGTGGAGTGGCGGCTTTTTTCAGCCTGCGTAAACGGCTGAAGGATCAACCCCTTGAAAAAGCCGCGGAAAGCTATCGCAAGTTCGGAACCGTGGATTTGCGCATCGATTATCTGCGCCCCGGGCTCGGTAAATCATTTACAGCCACCGGATATGTCCTGCGTACCGGCAGCAAGGTGGCCGTCGCCCGTATGGAACTGAGAAACGAAGAAGACCGGCTACTGGCCACCGGTACCGGTTCGTACATGGTCGGTTAATGATTCGCGATCTCATTTCAAACAGCCGGAGTGTGCGCCGCTTCAACGAGACGGTGCCACTGGACCAGGAAACGCTTGAGAGCCTGGTTGAACTGGCTCGCCTTTCGCCTTCAGCCCGAAACCTCCAGCCCCTGCGCTTTGTACTATCGTGCCAACCCCAAACCAATGTGAAGATATTTTCCACCCTGACCTTCGCAGTGGCGCTTAAGGAATGGGATGGCCCCGTAGCGGGAGAAAGGCCCACCGGTTACATCGTTGTGCTTGGCGATACCGGGATTGCTAATGAATTCAAGTACGATTGCGGTATTGCCTGCCAGAGTATCATGCTGGGGGCGTGGGAAAAGGGGCTTGGCGGCTGCATGATGGGTTCGGTCAACCGTAGCGAACTGAGGCAAGTGCTCGATATTCCCGACCGCTTCGAGATACTCCTGGTGCTGGC
>CAZDMY010000461.1:0-2044 GCA_964506405.1 uncultured Dehalococcoidia bacterium
AATCCGGCAGCATTTAACCATTTGTTAACAACAGGTTAATTCTGGATTAATAGACGGCTGATATATTCATTCCAGATAATGATGAACAGCCTCTTGATGCATACGTTTTCCCCTTCGGATTTTCACGCAGCCAATTCAATCGCCCGTAACAACCCGTGGATATCACTGGGTTTTTCAGGTTTTCTACATTTTCAATTCTCAGCGGAAGGAGGTGACATAATTTGCGCAATTCCCCGGTAATTCTTATCAAAACCGCCTGAACGAAAACCAATATTTGAGTGAGGGAGATAACATTCGTAAAAAATTAATGAAGGAGGTTCGATAAAGCGAATGGGAAACATAAAGAAAACAAGCTATCTACTGGTACTGATGGTTGTTATCATACTGGCGGTCGTCCCTTTGCTCGCCGGTTGTGGCGACGACGATGATGAGACGGCTGATAAGACAACTGAAGGCAACGGGACCCATGAAACTACCACTCCACCTGAAACAACGGAGGCGGCGTTTGAATTGAGCGGTACCATCGACGAGGCCGGCTCGACCAGCGTTCAGCCGCTGGCGGAGGTGATGGCCACCCAGTTTGAGATGATCCATCCCAAGGTACGGGTCAATGTCGCCGGGGGTGGTTCCAGTGCAGGTGTGAAAGCCTGTGCCAATGGTACGGTTGACCTGGGTGCAGCTTCCCGGGACGTGAAGATCAGCGAGACGGACGTAATCCCCTATGCAATCGCCCGGGACGTTGTAGCCATCGTGGTACATCCCGACAACCCGGTTTCGGAACTGAGCACCGAACAGGTTAGAGATATCTACGAAGGGAATATCAACAACTGGAGTGAAGTGGGCGGAGATGACGACCGGATCGTGGTGGTTTCCCGCGAGGAAGGTTCCGGCACCCGGGAGGTGTTCACCGACAAAATCACCGAGGATATCAAAGGAGATGCCCTCTTCTTCGATTCCAACGGAGCGGTTAAATCGAAAGTGGAATCCGAATCGAATGCCATCGGTTACCTCTCCCTCGGTTATGTTGGAAATTTGAAGACAATCAAACTGGATGGCGTCGATCCCGACGATGACGCTTACACTGTTGCCAGGCGGCTCTACATACTGACTATGGATGAGGCGGAAGGGCCGGTGGCGGCCTTCATCCAGTTCTGCCGGAGCAGCGAAGGACAGGCACTGGCGGAGGCCGAAGGATACAAGCCATTGAAGCTTAATACGAAGGATTACAAGATTCCCGACTTCGATGCCGAGGTATCCGGCTCAATCGATATCGCGGGGTCGACCAGTGTCCAGCCCCTGGCCGAGGCTATGGCCGCGGAATTCGAAACCAGGCACGGCAGGGTGACCATCAGCATCTCCGGGGGCGGCTCCAGCGCAGGTGTCAAGTCGTGCGCCAACGGGACGGTGGATGTCGGAGCAGCTTCAAGGGATATCAAATTGAGCGAAGCGGACCTGATCCCGCATGCCATCGCACGTGATGTCGTGGCCATCGCCGTACACCCGGATAATCCCGTCTCCGAGTTGAGCACCAAACAGGTGATAGAAATCTATGAAGGTAAAATCACCAACTGGAACGAGGTGGGTGGAAACGATGAGAGAATCGTCGTCGTTTCCCGTGAGGAAGGTTCCGGCACCCGGGAGGTATTCACCGACAAGATCACCGAGGATATCAAAGGAGATGCCCTCTTCTTCGATTCCAACGGAGCGGTTAAATCGAAAGTGGAATCCGAATCGAATGCCATCGGTTACCTCTCCCTCGGTTATGTTGGAAATTTGAAGACAATCAAACTGGATGGCTCCGAGCCTGATGAATCGAGTTATCCGGTTGCCCGACGGCTGTATCTGCTGACCCAGGATGTGCCCACTGGCGCGGTTAAGGCCTTCCTGGATTTCTGCCGCGGGGATGAGGGGCAGGCGATCGCAGAAGCGGAAGGTTATAAACCCCTGATGAAATAACTCGGTCATACACTCTCCTCAGAGACTTACTGTCTCCCTCTTTGACATACCTGGCGAGCGGGGTGCCCAACCCGCTCGCCAGGCACTT
>CAZDMY010000462.1:0-2044 GCA_964506405.1 uncultured Dehalococcoidia bacterium
GGCCCCCTCTTTAGCAAAGAGGGGGAAGTAGCGTTAGCTACAGGGGGCGTTTGAATAAATTCCAAGTTCCAAAACAAAACTCCCCCTGGCCCCCCCTCTTTAGCAAAGAGGGGGAAGTAGCGGTAGCTACAGGGGGCGTTTGAAATGCTGAAAGTTGATCGCTGACAGCCTTCCAAAAAAAACGGCTCCCTCTGATTTTTCGGGAGCCGTTTTTTACGAATCGAATATGCGTAATTATCAGCGAATGGTATAACTGTAATTGCCCGGAGTGACGATCGCACTTTCGAAGGACATAATCAAGTAGGGCATGACAAAACCATCCGATTGGGTAAGTAAATCTACCTGTGCTGTGGTAGAATTCGGCGGCAGGACCACGGCATCCGCAACAAAAGTATCAATATCTATACCCATGACGGAATGGGCGGCGGCGGTATCCGAATCAAACACATTATAGCTGGAATTATCCCAGTTACTCCGAAGGTAGTGGCCATTTACCGCAATCCGATCGTTGGCAATCCACTCGTCGCCTTCCATCACAAATGTGGTGATTCTGCCGGCATTCCCCACAATATCCGGTGGGATCAGGAAATTTTCGACTATGCCGCCCGGGGTTCCGTCATTGTCGAAATCCGGAATTTCCCACCATTTGTTGTCCCTCCAGTCACAACCGGGATCTAAATGATCTGCACATCCCGGCCCCCAGGCCTGCTCCAGCATATCATCGTACAGGTAGATCTGGTGCCCCACTGTATCCGGGCTGGTATACACAAGTACCAGGGACCAGCCCGCGTAACACAACTGATGTTCAAATGAGCCTTCATATGCAGCATTTGCCGGATACCCCAGCGGATAACCGGTATAGCTATCGGTAACCCAGTTGCCATTGAAACCGATCTGGTAACCCGGTTTAGATTGATTATCCTGCACCACGTGGCCCACCGCATACGTGCCAGCGCCCGACTGCTCAATATTTAAGTTAGGATCAACGATCCAGTCACGGATGATTTCGGTAACATCCGCCCGGCAGGTATAATGCCAGTTTCCGTAGAATTCGCCCGGGTCATACCCCGGTTCAGTCGCCTCCCAGCGAATATCACTGGTTGCGGGATGGTACTCCACCTCGACCAGTCGGCCATCTGCATTTGGCTGATTGCCCGGATAGAACATCACCCGGTTGATACGGGCACAATCTTCAAATATATGTTTGAGTTCTTCATCCGTAGGAGCCGTTTCCCCGTAACTGGCGCAGGTATCCGGATTGGGAAGCCTCAAACTTTCGCAGCCGGTAACATAGGTGCCGATCAAGATATCATCGATCTCGCAGCTCCATCCGCTGCCCTCCAGCTTAAATTGAATCCGGAATTCATCGGTAAAATAAGCAGGGTCCAGTTTATAGAGGTATGGGTCATCCGGATTGCCGTCATTGGCAAATGCAGTGATGGTACCGCTCCAGGTGGTCCCTCCGTCGTTGGAAATGAAAAAGCACAGCGTCCCCGGCGCAGTGACGGTCTGGTTCCACCCGACATATACCGAATCGGTTGTGTCGAAGCCGCTTAAATTCACATCCTTATCCAGAGTAAGCAAACGGTCCGCCTCGGTTGGCAGGGCATTACAGTATTCGATGACGAAATTATCGATATAACAATACTCATCGCTGGAGGTAAAGGAACCTTCGGTCATCTCAAACTTAACCTTGAATTCGTTGGTCTGAAAAGCTGGTGGGATTAGAATGATAGGATGCGTCTCATTAAATTCATTCGCAAGCCCACTACAGCATAAAGTCCCCTGTTTAACCCAGGTGGAAGTGAATTTATCCCAGAAATAGTAATTCAGGCAATCGTTGTTCTCCACATCCCCTTGCGCATGCTGTTCCCACCGCACGGTCGGGAAGCTGGCCCCAACCAGGTTCACCACGCTATCCATTTCCAGGTAATTGGGGTCGACAACTCCCCCTCCGCCGCAATCGATTGAAATATCGTCGACACAAATATATTCTCCCCAATCCGTTGAACTTCCCTCAATCGCAAATAAGAAATTAGGTGTG
>CAZDMY010000463.1:0-2035 GCA_964506405.1 uncultured Dehalococcoidia bacterium
GACAATGACAGCTCTGCTCGTACTGTGCGGCGCTATCCACCCTTCGAATGTAAATCCATCCGACAAGTCGGGTACCTTTACCGCCGTTCGCACAATGCGTGTAGTAAAGCCGTCGAATTTCAGGGCCGTTGCATTAACACCCTCCACATATTCGAAATTCCCCTTGAACGTGTCCTGGTAAAAATTAGTCTTGTACTCACTAATCCAATAATTGCCGGTGTCATAAATAGTTGATAACTGATGCCCCGCTATCCCCTCATCAAACAGCCACATATAAACTAATCCGGCCTTTGCCGGTTCGGGCACATCTTTAGTTACATCTTCAAACTCTCCGCCATAGGCAAAAGATGAACAGGACAAAGACAAGGCTAAGGTTATCGATACCATGATAACTAAATTTTGATAATTGTGTTTCATAACGGTAGTCACCTCCGTTCAAAATGTTTCATCTTGTTCAGCTATAGGAAAAAAGTGACATCTGAACTGGTTCAAAAGACTCCACTTTAAGCCAGATAATAAGGTTCATTCCTTCATCAGTTCTTTCATACCCAACTCGAAGATCTTTACCCTGTTCTACTTGCTCACCATTCAATCGGATGTCTACATCAGTGTCTCCCCAATTTTTTAGAACCATGGCCAAGTTAACCAATGGAGACTCTTCGCTGGCTTCAATGGTTATCTCGAACGGTTCTATTACAGTCTCAAGGCATTTAAGATTATAGCAGCGTTCACCAATCGAATACCCTTCATTGATGATATTTTCTGAATCTACTTGTAACTCTGGTGGACGTGACCATGAGCGTGCGAGGGGAGCGAGTTCACTGGCGCTTTTGTCCATCGTCATCCCTAACAGTAGATACTGTTTGAGAGACTTTTCAGTTCTTTCATTCAGCGGGTGGTTTGTGCTATAGACGTTCCCTGTCACACAGGTGCTCGAGGGTCTGCCGTCAACCATGTATGTCTGTTTACCATCCGAAGGAATCATCGCGACCGGCCAGTGGTTCCACCAATAGAAACAGTGCGGCCATGGCTTACCGTTACCTTCAAGGGCTACTTCAGCCATTTCAGGATGGACTATCATAAAGGGTTTAGCATCGGCTTTGATATTATACTTCAGAACAACGGCATCTTCTATTTCTTTACCCCTGGGCCAACCGGTTTCTGCCCAGGAAAGTTCTGATTCCTCTCCTTTGAGGTTGGCCAGAGTTATAGCCTCTTTTTCGAGGATGTCAGCAGGAGTAAGGCCGATAGGAATGATAAAATTATCCTGCTCATAGGAATGGGCCTTGTCAAGCTCTGAACACCAATGGATAAGTTTTCTGGCGGCTACACCATCGGGGTATATGGTCAGATATTCATCGCACCAATCACCCCAGCCAGTCAAAGGATCTATATGTATGAGCTCATAATTGATATTGTTCATTGCATGTCGCCAGTGTATAACTACCCTGGCATTGTTGTTTTCGATAATACGGACGCGTGAGTAGCGGCATTCCTTGTCCATAAGTGCTTCCTGACAGCCGAGATGTCCCCATGTTTCCGCGTCTTCATGCATCAGGCCGATATCATTTTCTGAATACCAGACGGGATAACCATTGATTCCGTGCCAATAGACCAGTTTGAAAGGATACTCATCAAACATGACAACCACATCAGGGTGGTCTGCTATGCGCCAAGCCCGGTCATAATCCTCGTCGTATTCGAGTTTTGTATAATAAGCCCCAAAGGGTTTTGGACCTTTTGGGCCGGTAGGGATTTTTCTGAACTCGAGCGGCTGGTCGACTTGCGGCTGTGTCTGCAAAAAAGCTTCCATAACTTCCTGGGCAGATAAAGCTGAATTGTAAATCTTTATCTCATCAAAAAGACCGTCAAAAGAGTAGTTTATCGGAAATGTAAATTGCGGTCTTTCGGTATGGGTCGGCCGCATCTTCCTGGTGTCGCGGCCGATTCGCATATCAGCATCCTCAGCCGGGTTTATCAGGCCATAGACACTCAAAGATCCTTCAAGATTACCGTTTAAATAAATCCGAATGCC
>CAZDMY010000464.1:0-2032 GCA_964506405.1 uncultured Dehalococcoidia bacterium
GAATCCCCAATCAAGCATGTCGCGCCTATTTCATCTTATAAAGATATAAAGCCATGCTTGATGGATATGTATGGACATATCCCGAAAACCATTGGTTTGGAGTTTGATGTTCTTCCTGTAAGAGACTATTTGTTCCTACAGAAGGTTTTTTCCAAATCTCGATTTTCAGACGCGTCAAAGATGATCCGAAATGTACGCAAGATCAAGAGTCCCCTTGAGATCGAGCTCATGAAATTTGCGGGTCAGATCGGGATGAAAACCTATCATAAAGGAAAAACCTTGCTGCGGGAAGGCCTCACGGAGATCGAGTTCGGTGCGTTGTTGGAAAGCGAGGCAAAGAAACTTGGCCATGAAGGACTTTTGAGGGTGCGGTCTATGAACTACGAGGCGTACTCATGGCATATTCTCAGCGGATCGAACGGAGGCATTGTCAGCCAGTCTGACTCGCCAATGGGTGGGTTGGGTCTGTCGCCCGCTTTTCCCGTGGGAGCAAGCTTAAAGCGAATTCGTCCCGGTGAGCCGGTTCTGGTTGATTTCGGGACTTGCTATCATGGTTATCAAGCTGATGAGACGAGAATGTTTTCAATCGGGCAGATGGAGCCAAAGCTTGTGGATGCGTATGGGGCATGCCGTGAAATCCACGATTCCCTTCTCGAAAGAACGCGCCCTGGCACAAACTGTGAGGAATTATTCACCCTTTCTCTCGGGATCGCAAAGAAGCTCGGTTATGAGGACCACTACCTCGGACCCAAGGGTCTCCAGACGAGCTTCGTAGGGCATGGAATTGGACTGGAGCTGAACGAGCCCCCGTTCATCGCGAGAGGCCAATCTTACGCTTTGGAGGAAGGGATGACCTTCGCGCTGGAGCCGAAAATCGTATTCCCGGGTGTAGGGGCGGTTGGGATTGAAAATACTGTTTGTGTCACAAGCAGTGGATATGAATATATCACTCCTCTGTCGAACGATATTTTTGTTGTCTGAGTTGCCGGCCTGAGGAATAAAGCCTGCTGCAAGGCAAAACACCGAGTACAGTTCGTTATTATCGGCAATCTCAACAAGAAGTGATCTGTGCGGTGGACCGTCTCGAACTGCACATGGACCAGCGCCGCCTTGAGCAGCACCGGGGTGGGTTCCGGCTGGTCGTGGAGAAAGAGCTCCAGCTTGCTCATGCACTCCTGCACCTCTTCGGCCGGCGGCGGAACTCGCCCGGGGTCTGACTGCTGCCCCGGCCCTTGGTCAATAGCAGGCCGTGGATCTCCCGGAACAAGCGCAGCGACAACGGCAGCCCTTCTTCCAACAGACGCAGACCTTGGTCGAGAGCGGCGACATCGTTGCTGACCTCCCGTACGTCATCCAGTGGGACACCGGGTTCCTGATCCAGCTCGAACAGCAGCAGGTCGGACAGTGACGACTGCGTCCCATCGATCATGGAGGAGAGCACGGCTTCTTTGCGAACATACATGTAGAGGAACAGTGAGGTGTCCGGCAGCATAGTCGAAACGCTATCCGGCCTCACGAGCGCCAGCAGCGCCTGATCGAACTTGCTGCGCAGCTCCTAATCCCCGACTCAGAAACAAACCCGGCGGTGGTAGAACTCAACGAAGTCGGGTGATGCCCTCAACATAGGGGTTCCCCGCCATCCCTTCAGGCGCCAAGAGGTCAATAGAGGTAGCCCAAGAGGAACAAGGGCAACCGGACCCGTGAAGTCACGACCTCCCGTTCTGAACCTGCAGGACAGAAGACCCTTCCGGACATACGCCCCTTATAGTGATATGAGGTCTATCCTGTATTTAATAGGGTCTCGAACCTTATGCCAAGAGCGGTTGCCGCCCCATAGACGTAGTTTGTGCAGTCAAAATACATAACACACCCCATTTACCTCTTTGCCTTTTCAGGTAATTCTACCAAGAACCAGTGGGGCCCCTCTCCTTCGCGTAATAAAATGGTCGCGTAATAAAATGGTGCAAAGCGATTTTTTTACGAGTGGGTTAAGAAGGCCGCAGGCCACAGGCTTTTATCTATGTCTCGCGAC
>CAZDMY010000465.1:0-2031 GCA_964506405.1 uncultured Dehalococcoidia bacterium
ATTGAGTGCCCTGAGCAGAGAAACATCATGGAAATTGTGGAGATGCACCAGCATATCTGCATAAGCTTCACTGTAAATGTCGCCTTCTATATGAGCGATTGTATCTTCGAGCTTGACTTCCCAAAAATCATCCGTATATTCGACGTTTTCTGAAGATAATCTGTCACATACTTTGTACATTTCGTTCAGCTCATTTGATCCTACCCTGCCCAGTAGCTCCTTTGCTCTGGCGAAATCATAATTCCACCAGGCAGCCAGGGCCTTTATTATTTGCAAACTTTGGGAGATATCCTCCTGCCTGAACCCGTTGTCCTCAGATGCCAGCACATCCACGGCTCCCTGGAACTCATATCGCCCCAGCATGCGGCGTACTTTATCCAGTGTTATTTGCCGTGCTCTGTCATGAAAAGCTTTGATCTCCACTAGAGTTGGGGATTTGCCCCACGGAGAATAGATAAAACTGATTCTCGGGTCGGTAGCGAAAACCTGACCAGCAGCAAAACTCATTGCCGGTGTTCCTGTCCCTATGCTGAATAAGGTAATCGAATGCTGCTTTATCAGTGGTTTGATTTGTTCTCGGAACGCATTGTATTGCATTAAAATAGTATTGTAGTTTTGAGGTTCTTTACGTATGACTAACGATTCTGATACTTCTATGAGGAAAGGCAGGTCTCTGACTTTTTTCAAACATTCTTTCAGAATCGGGACTATTTCGCAGGTATCTGTATGCGTATGGTGCCCTTCGGCCTGGTCTGAAACGATAGGGCGCAAAACCCACTGTTTTATATTCGGATATAGATTCTGTATATGAACGATTACGTTACGCAGAATGGGAAATCTGAAAGTCTCGATTGTAAACTGCTCTGGGATTTTGTCTTCCCCTGTTCTCTGTGTACGCCTGCTTTCACACCGGAAATCAGACAGATCGAATTCCAGTGAAATATCGGCAGAACCGGCAATGGTTTTAACTTGCGTGGCAGGTTCTGATTCCAAACACCGGCTTACCGTCCTTAGATGTTCCGCAAAGTTGTCACCCCTGGGAAATACTTTTTCCCCATTATATGCAACATCACTATTCCCGAACTGGTATATAAGCAGCCCGGATTCAGCCTTCTCTCTGGTATCTGCAAGATTTTTCAACATTAAGCGTCCTCTCATGAATTAGAGGTTATCCTGATTGTAACTCGCCAGTACTGAAGCGTTCGGGAATACACTTTTTGGTGGCGATCATTACCTTCTTACTATCCAGCATCTTGCCTGTCATTGTTCATCCTCTTGTTTAAATACGATTGGGATTCCTTCTTCGGCCAACCGTGCCTGTAATTCGTTCATACTTTTAATACCGAAATTCTTGAGACTAAGCAGGTCGTCCCTGGTCTTCCCCTTTAAATCATCGATGGTCAAGAGGTTAGCTCTTTTGAGTGCCATCGTTGTTCTCTGACTGAGATTCAGGTCATCTATTGTACTCGGATTATTGTCCGAAAATATTTGCCGAATAAACGCTTCGTTTTCTTCATTTTCCTTAAAAACCGCATGAAGATCATCAACCCCGTAGTTTTTAAGGGCATCCTGGATCTCTGTCAGTTGTTCGGTATCAATTCCATTGATTGACAGTATTTCTTCCCGGGTTGTTGTAAGAATATCCTGTAACGATGAAATACCGGCCGATTTCAGCGATTCTCGAGTTAAGATTGAAAGCTCAGGGATGCTATCGATTTGTAAGAGTTCATAATCGCTCATAATTCCCAGTCTTCTGTTGATATCCAATTCAACACTTGATCGGCTGTGGCCATATCGCTGGCGTGATTGCTGTATAATGTTGCGTTTATTCAACTCTGATTTACTCTTATCCGGTAAGGGTACTTTTCGGGTGTACATCGAGAACGGTGCGGTAATTTCACCACTGACCAGCAAACGGGTATAAGCATGATAACTGGGCTGGTCAGAAAGCGCATACCGTGATGCCTCAGGCGCGAAGTATTCTTCAAGAATCCTCGCATCTTCCAACCCCACCCGAAACGAGACCATTGA
>CAZDMY010000466.1:0-2010 GCA_964506405.1 uncultured Dehalococcoidia bacterium
GGCACGCATCCGGAATGGGAGGGGTCTGGTTGAGGATATCGACGATGGGAAAGCGATCCGCCATCCGTATGGCCATGAACATGCGGGGCATGAGCGGGAAATGAAACGCCATATTGAATTCATCCCCATGCCCGAAATAGGAAACCGCATCTTCGATCCACTGATTGGCCTCGGCCAGGAGCAGCCGGTTTTCGTACCGGGAATCTATGTACTCCCTCAATTGCCGCACGAATTCATGGGTCTCCTCCAGGTTCTCGCAATTGGTGCCTTCACGTTCAAACAGGTACGGGACAGCGTCCACCCGCAGACCGTCGATCCCCAGCTTCAGCCAGAAATCGATCACCTTGAAGATCGCCTGGCGAACGGCGGGATTATCGTAGTTCAGGTCCGGCTGATGCGAATAGAAGCGATGCCAGTAGTACTGCTTTGCCACCGGATCCATGGTCCAGTTGGAATGTTCGAAATCGCTGAAGATGACACGGGCATCGGTGTATTTCTCCGGTGTCTGGCTCCAGACGTAGTATTTGCGCCATTTGCTCCGCGGGGGTGAATGGCGTGCCCGCTGAAACCAGGGATGCTGATCGGAGGTGTGGTTGAGCACCAGCTCGGTGATGACCCGCATTCCCCGGCGGTGGACTTCATTGATAAAGGTCCGGAAGTCCGACAGATTGCCGTAGGCACCCTGGATATCGGTGTAGTCGGAGATGTCGTATCCGTCATCCTTGAGCGGAGATGGATAGAACGGGAGAAGCCACAGCGCCGTGACGCCCAGGTCTTCCAGATAATCCAGCTTATCGATGAGCCCGGCAAAATCCCCTACACCATCGCCATCGCTATCGGAAAATGCACGAACGTGGAGTTCATATATGATTGCGTCTTTGTACCACAGGGCGTCCTCATCGGGGCACTGTGAACGAATTTTCGATTTCGGCATAGGCAGTTCAATCTCCCAGCATGGTATGGATATACTGTGATAGCTCTTCGGCACGAACGGGCTTTACCAGCACACCGTTCGCGCCCGAATCCAGGCTCTGGCGTTGCACCGTCGGGCTCCGCTGTGGGGCGACGATGATGAACGGGATCTTCGCCTCACCCAGCTTTTGAGTATGCTTCCAGACACGCTGGTCGAATCCGGTAATATCGATCACGGCAGCAACCGGTTTTCTTTGGCGCAGATTTTTCGCCAGTTCCTCCGGACTTTTCAATCTCTGGATAGTAAATCCGTCCTTTTCGAGCCAGCGGGCCAGCATATCCATTTCACCCTGATTGGAACCGACGATCATGATCGCGGATTTCGACTTGAAGGCCATACGATCCGGTTCCATGGCCGGTGATTTTTCTGATGCTTTCACTTTTCAAAACCTCCGCTGGTATCTGCTTTCCTGTCTCCAACTTACGTGTAGTAATCGAATTCCGCTTCGGAGCGGACCTTTTGCTCCAAGCGAAGGATATGGGCAGGCACCACCTCCGGATTCAGCTCCACATAGTTGTGCCGTCCGTGCCAGAGGTACCGCGCCCCGGTCAGAAGATCGTGAACCTGGTAGGATTGAGACGGCTCCAGATGCAGGTCTTCAACCGGCACCTCAACCCAGCCGGATTGCACGTGGTGCGGGTCGAGGTTCACGACCGTCAAGATGATATTGGAAAGATCTTCAGTTTTCCGGCTGTACGCGATGATCTCGTCGTTTTCGATATTGTGGAACTGAAGATTCCAATCTTGTTGAAGCGCAGGGTTCTCGCGCCGGATCAGGTTCACCATCGCAATGAAATCCTTGAGGTTGTGCGGGGCATCGAGATCCCATTGTTTGATCTCATATTTTTCAGAATCCAGATACTCCTCGCTCCCGAGTTCCCGCGGTGTGTTCACACACAATTCGTATGCCGGGCCGTAGATACCATAACTGGTTGACAGCGTGGCAGCCAGGATCAACCGGGCCATGAAAGCCGGCCTGCCACCCAGTTGCAGATACTCGGTGAGAATATCCGGGGTATTCGGCCACAGATTTGGCC
>CAZDMY010000467.1:0-2001 GCA_964506405.1 uncultured Dehalococcoidia bacterium
CTTTTTCTATCAGTTCATGAAGATTCCTTGAATTATTGATGGTGAAGATGTCTTGATCAAAATAACCTTCAACGTCAGGCCAGAGCCGGTCAGCCAGTTCCAACAAACCACAGCAGGCGAAAAATTGACCGGGATTGGATACATCGACCTTGACCTGGATTGATGGTTTCGGATAAGTCATGGCGTTACCTCCTGTTCATGAAGTGCTTTTACTGAAAGACCAGCACTGGCAGCCCAGTCGGCGGCGCGCAGCAGTGATTCAAGATACGCCAAACCCCATCGCCCATATAGGCGCTGAAGACGGGCATAACGGCGTATCACTTCAATGACCGTCGCATCCGCTTCGGATTGAGGATAGGCAGGGTCAATGGTGTTTTCTTCCGGAAAGTGGGGGCGGGCCAAACCGTGATGCGCAGCGATGAGGTGAAGTACAACATCTTTCATTTCGTCAGAAAGTGCGATGAATTGTGCCTGATTGGACTTTTCCGACGATGATAGGTCGAGTATCGAACCCAGTTCGTGGCGATATGGGCTGATGTGTCGGGGTCGCCAGCGGGGGCCGTCCACGGGCTTGCCGGGTTTGGCATACCAGTTTGTTGGATCGGGATTGCCGATACTGAGCTGCCATAATTCACGCTTTTTACCCAAATCGTGAAAAGCCGCTGCAAGGATGACAGCCTGTTTCAAAGACGCCCATTCCTCCGGCCATTTCAGTTTTTCTAAAATTCTTTTAGCTTCCTCCACCACTTTGCCCGTATGATCATCCCAAGGAACTGGTGCGGCTGAGGCAGGGGTGGCATCCTCTGCATCACGCGGCCTGATATACCAGAACCAGTAACGGCCTTTACGAGACGCCTTACTCTCATCAATATCGATTGCAGAGTCGACATCACCGCCGGAAGGTACAGACTCTTCGGCGCCAGGATCGGTGTCGATCACACGAATCAGCGCCATGCCTTCCGGCTCTTCCACTGGCTGAGGGTAACTGCTGAATATGCGTTGTCGACGTTTTCTGCCTCCCTCGCTGAGCCATTCGTCGGCAACATCATAAATGAGCTTATGATCTCCGTCGTACCCAACGCCGCCATCCAGGGTACCCTGCTCGGCAAGACCGCCCGCCCATGGAGGCAACAAAATCGTGCAGTCAGAGATTTTGGCAATTACCTGTTTTTTCTCCGGAGCCAGCAGCTTATTGAGTCCAATAATCTCGATGTCACCCCGTTCGTCCACCAACCAGACCAGGCACTCTTTGTCGAGGCGTTTGGCCATAATATTCAATTCGTCATATACGCGTTCGCTTATATCATTAAGGAGCTCTTGAGACTTTAAAGGGTAGTCGTCAAGCAATAATCGGGGGAAATCATCTCCGTAACGGTCGATAAGATCTTCGCTAATGTATGCTGCCTCATTTCGCCAGGCAATGCTTGTGCGTGGCGGCTCCCATTGCTCGATGCCATGCAGATAAGGTGAAACCGGAGGGCGACCCGGCATCTTTTGCTGAATTGTCGTCATTGCCCATGCGTCAAACAGGATGTCGGTTGCCGGCAGAATCATAGGTTCTGGAGCAAAGGCCGCGATGCGAGCGGAGATATCGAGCTTTTCGAGAGCAAGAGGGCTTGCATCCTTAGCGTGTTTGAGTTGCTTCATCAAATCGAGGGCTCGCCGGCGTCGATCTTTTATTTCCGGCATCTTTTTATCGCCTTTGTTCTCCGAACCTTCTATTTCTTGAGGATATATCACATCAATATGAGAACAGGGGTGATTTCCAAAGCGGTTTAGACGGCCAAATCGTTGGGCCATGCTATCAAAAGTGGACAGATCACAGACCATGTGATCACCGGAAAGATTGACACCGACTTCTCCAGCGCTGGTGCAAACCAAATAAACAGTGGGTTTTGAGCCATCAAAAGGATCTAACGTTGACATAAAACGGGCGAATACCGGATCTGAATTGATCAGGCGTTCCCTCTCATAACCACGCATCGTGCCTGAGAGTTGCTG
>CAZDMY010000468.1:0-1975 GCA_964506405.1 uncultured Dehalococcoidia bacterium
AAGTGGGCGGGAGATTCGTGAACGCCGATGCCCTCCTGTACCATTACGCCACCAATTCAAGCGAATATTTCGACAAATCCGAGGTCAACCGGAGGGCAGACGAATACAACCAATTCAAACCCGTAAATACTGAGGGCATGGGATTTGTGGCCAGGACAATCGCCCAGTGGAAAAACGATATTGATAGGATTAAGAAGCTATTGTCCGCATGGTTCGCAAGATTTTCATACAAGTTCAAGCTGGTAATGTATTATCTCTACATATTCTCGGCCATCTACACTTTCATCGTCACCTACAAGCTCATAGTCTGGATACTCATGCGGTGGAACACGTCGGGAGAGGCCTTCGCCTACGGCATAGCCGTCCCGATTATCCTGTTTCTCGGTATGATCTACGGAGGGTTTGTGTATTTTGCCGTGGACCAGAACCACTGCTCCATGCCCATAACCCCCAACCAGGCCATAGTGGAATACGGCAAAGCCATCAACCCCGTAAAGGGGCTTATCTACACCGCCACCCATTACAGGGAGGTATTCAGCCCGTTGATAGAATCATCCCAAAAGATTTTCCCCGAGACAAAAGGTGGGGATAACGACCTGTTTTCAAACACGACTGTGATAAACAATACCAGGGAGGATACCTGAAATGTGGTTCAAACCCGACGGGAAGCTGGAAGTGCTGTGGGCTTTGAGGGAGATTAGCAAGCGAAAGCTCCTTATTGTGAAAAAACGGAAGACTATTCCCAGAATTGTTGCTGAGGCAAACGCATTGATTGTTACCAGATACGAAGAAAAGTATCCTGGCAAAGAACCTTTGTCATATAAACAGATTGAAAAACTCGTGTATGATTTTCGGGATGCGAAGATATTGACCCCTGTGGGTTCAGTATCGAAAAGGGGTGGCAGAAACGGTTCCGCTGTCCTTTATGAAGTTGATATAAAAAATATTGATAGGCAATTTTTCGAAGAATTCAAGAATAGCTGCGTATTTGATATTATTAAGGACATAACCAACTGGAGGTTATTTGAAATCTGAAAGTTTAAACGCTCTTCTTATCTGTAAGGAAATAGTTTATATACTACAACATCTATATCCATGATAATGATTAAAACCTCTGTTCCCGGAGAACCGCACAGCATGGGGGTGCTGAGGCATGATAACAGCCAGGGGACGCTACGACAGGCGAGACTGCAAAACCGAATTCTAAAGAGGCGAAATATGCTGAAAAATAAGAAGGCAATGGGCTTTGGCGCTGTAATTGCGCTAATATTCATAGCAGCCTTAGTATTTGGCGGAACCGGATTGGGTATCTGGTACACCACCCAACAGACAAGTCTGACAGGTACTGAAGAAACGGGCGAAGTGGAAACAGGAACAAGCGATCCAACAAAGCTAAGCAATGTTGACCTGAGATTTGATTTCAGTGCTATTGACGGATCTTCTGCTCAAAACAACGAATCAAATGATGATATTGATGTTTTTGAAGTGACTGAAGAAGATATTGAGAAGCTGGCGGATAAAAAATACGTTGACTGTACTGCTACTAAAGAACTGGAAGTTGATACAAAAAAAGCCACTCGGTTTACCATTTCTGAGGAAAACCTGTGTAAGGTTAACTCATACAAGTTCTGGCAGGACTGGACTATCGGGGATACAGAGACAAAGATAGGTGACTATGCTTCATTGATAAAAGCGGACGTTACAAGCAACAAAGGTTCATCCGGCACAAGAGAGACAGGTCTGCTATCCACAGGTAAGACCTACTTGATTACATGGGCTGAAAACGCTCGTGATACTCAGGAAGACGTTATGCCTGGAGCTGCTCTGATACGTATATCCGACGAGACTACTGCAAGTTCAGACGAGAAAGCAAATCTTGAATCAGGGACGCAGGACGTATATATCGAATACAAATATCGTTCTGAAGCCGCTAACCACTCAAAGATCACGGCAATAGGATACTGTGAAGATGATG
>CAZDMY010000469.1:0-592 GCA_964506405.1 uncultured Dehalococcoidia bacterium
CCCATTCAATCCCCGGTACCTTTCGGGATGACAAGTGAGAATCAATATTTGAAGCCGTTGAGCAGCTTCTTCCAGTATTTTCATAATACGGGCGAATCTCCCTGCATCGGTGGCGGCCAGTACGTCATTGAGCATCAACGGGCGGTGTTCCTCTTCGGGGGAAAATGGAGACATAATACCATTTCCCACAGCCCATCATCTCGATGTTTATCAACCCTCACCGATACCGGTTTGCTCGAATTATAAAGCTTTGTTGATAGGGAATGCAACTCATTAGTCGAGAGTCGTTAGCCCAGAGTCGAAAGTCGTCAGTCAAGAGTTTAGAGTCACACAACAGTTCGGCACAAATCTTCAGCCCCAAATAATCCGTCATCTTAGTGTGTTTAATAGGGCTTTTATCGAACCTCTTGATTCTCGGCAACCCACTATTTTAACTCCTTTTCGGATCACGTAAGTATTTAACCTTTGGCGCAATATCCCACAGTGAATCGTAATGGAATAATTGGCCAAAGAAAACCAACAATGGCATTGACACGCCATTTTTTTTGTGGTAGCATCTGGTCAAATCACCTAATCCACATAGGGGAAGATT
>CAZDMY010000469.1:602-1964 GCA_964506405.1 uncultured Dehalococcoidia bacterium
AGTGTTGATAACAAACCTGGCGATCTAAAACCCTTCCTGAGTCTTAAAGAGATGGCACAGTATCTCGGGATGGGCTACAAAGCCGTCTGGCGATTAGTGCTCTCAGGGGAATTGCCCGCCTCAAAAATCGGAGGTGTATACCGGATTAAACGTCAGGATGCCGAAGCGTTCCTGGAGCAACGAAAAACCACACGAAAAGCACAGGCCGGCAGACCGGATGTTTCCGAGCGTGTTTCAGGCACGAGTATTTACCCGGTGGGAACGGGTATAAATTGCGCAAGGTGCCTAAAACTCATTAAAACACCTGAAATGGTCGGGGGAGAATGCGAAGATGCTTCATGCGATGCTGTTCTCTGCCGATCTTGCTGGGCCAGCGAAGATGATCGATATTGTCTGGATCATAAACCCAGTCCGGATGCACGATTTGCTGAAGCTCAACGGCGCTTCAACGCAGGTGAATTAACCTGCATTGTTACTGCGGATCAGGCATACATGAGAGAATGGGATTTCATCAGCCGTTTCGATCAGCACCTCACACATCATAAAAGTATCCGAAGCCCGGTTGATGGAAGCAAAATACGGGTTTCTTCCTGGGAAGGCTTTCATCAGGAGTTTTCAGAGTCTGATAAGGAGAAAGATTCAGCTAAAACGTATCCCCAGAATCGATGGTCAGTTTATCACGTCGGTCGGCAGAAAGGAAAAGGCGGGTTTGTCATCGCAGCCTACGTATATTCACATTTGAGCGCTTTTCATGAAGATGGATTCGATACCGAGCCTGTCACTCGCGGGGAGTTGTCCTGGTTGCTTCAGAATTTGTTGCAGCAGGCACGAGATAGCCATTGCCTTTATATTGTCGGAATCGGCTCGCCTACTGGATGGGATAAGGAGGCCCGGGAATCCATATCAGGCGAAGCCGATGTGCGTGGTTTCAGTGATTTGAACCTGGCCCCCTGCCTGGTTGATCTTCAGGAGAATCAGGTTGTTTACAATGTTCACGATGCCAGACTCAAGGATTTCATTCACATGTATTCCGGCGCAACGGATGAAGAGGCCCTTGCCAAAGCTGTTCAGTTGATTAAAGAGAAACTTAAGGAAAGAGACCCAATTACACTCAAAGAGATTGCTCGCGCCACCAGTCTGGACAAAGACATCATCCGTAAAGCCTTCCGTGAGATGGAATCGGATGATGCCTATACCGTAGTTCAAATAGACAAAACAGACATGGCGATTTCGAAAAGCAGTTAGGAAGTTATTAAAGTTAGGAAAGTTCTGAAAATCAATTAACTCGGTAGATTGAAAAGATATTCTGTGCGAAATCGGAATAACAAATTAAGGTTAGGAGGAAAGCAGATGTCATTACTG
>CAZDMY010000470.1:0-1959 GCA_964506405.1 uncultured Dehalococcoidia bacterium
AGGCAATAACGTCCTTGTTGGAATTCATCGTCACGCTGGTGGAACTGGAATAACCGGAAGCGCTGCCGCCCCAGTGGTCGAACTGATAACCGGATTTTGGAGTAGCCGTCAGAGTGACACTTTCGCCTTCTTCATAGGTACCACCTGAAGGATTTACATACCCACCATCAGACGGGCTACATGATACCGAAAGAGTGTATTGCTCCGGTGGTATCTCCTCAAAGTAGGCCACTATAGTCTTGCTTGAATTCATGCTTACGCTGGTCGAACTCGACTGATTCCAAATATCACCCCCCCAGTTCTTGAACCGGTATCCGTCGTTGGGGATCGCCTGAATTGACACATTGTTCCCATAGTAATAAGAACCCCCGGAAGGGCTTACACTTCCCCCTTCAGGTGGACTTGCCGATACCGAAAGTGTATACTGCTTTTTCTCGAAATACGCGGTCACGGACTTGTCGGTGCTCATGGTCACACTGGTTGTGCTCAGATTGCCGGAAGCGCTTCCGCCCCAGTGATCGAATTCATAACCAGTGGCGGCCTGGGCGGTCAGGGTCACCTTTTCCCCCTCGGCATATGTTCCTCCATTGGGTTCTACACCACCACCAGCCGAAGGGCTCACGCTGATGCTGAGTTCATACCGGGCTGCTACGGTTGGCTCCGCCGGAGTCGTAGGAACGGCACTCGTAGGCGTTGGCGTTGCGGTGTTTTCCTGGGTCTTGTCACCTTCCGATACGATTCCCCCCGTCTCTTCCTTGCCATCCCCTGATCCGTTGTTCATAAGCAGGATTGTGACCACGGCGGCCAGGGCAATGATGACCAGCGCCGCTATGGTAATAAGGGCATACTTTCTGCTCACGAGTCCCTTGCGTCCCCATTGTCCCTGAGTGAGCAGCATGGGTGTGCCCACCATCAGATTCCCTTCAGCATCGATGTGATATTCCCAGCGCGCCCGGTTGATGACGTTGCGTTCCGGCGGATAGCAGGAGAGGATCACCTTATAGCAATCAGCATCCTCATCGAAACGAGCATCCTCCACCTCCCAGGTGAGGCGGAGGCCTTTCAGCCAACCCACTTCGACGGCCAGTTCCGTCAGGGCATGCCCCAGCGCCCGCTGGCGGGCCATATTCACGTCGTACCCGCCTGCCAGTTGACCGTATTCGTCGAATTTATCCCTTTTCCCGCCCATTAGTAATCCTCGGTTTGAAAGTTAAAAGGTTTAAAAGTTGAAAAGTTGGGCCACCGCACATTCCGTTTCATTACCAACTCTTCATCTACTACATTCCCAATAATCCTTAGACCTTGCCTCGTTTTCTCGTTTTGTTCACGCCGGATGTTCTGGTTTTCATCGTTTGTTTGCCTGGCGCTTTTGTTTGAGAGGGTTTTGCAGCGCTTCTCACCGGTATCAGCTTCCACTGCTGGTTTATCCCACCATGTAGTCTCCATTGAAATACATTGGATCCGTCATCTTTGCCATATCCCTGTACATCCAATGCTTTTCCGCTATGGCGAGCGATGATATGGTAATACCCTCCATCAATAGGTATTATTTTCCACTGCTGGTTGGTGCCCCGGTGGAGCCTCCATTGAAATACGTTTCCCCCATCTTCCTGGCTGTATCCCTGAACATCCAATGCTTTTCCACTATGCCTGGCGATAATGTGATAATAACCTTCACCTGCTGGCTCGATTCTCCACTGCTGGTTGGTTCCTCTGTGTAATTTCCACTGAAACACATTGGCTTCATTTTCTCGACTGTATCCCTGAACATCCAATGCCTTCCCGCTGTGTCGGGCTATGATATGGTAAGTTCCTCGTAGAATATGAGGTTTTATCGGATTGGTTTTCTTTGGCCCCGTACCTTTATTGCGTTCAGCGACGCACGAAAGGCACATTCGTTTCTGAACATTGAAGCAATCGCGGCATACGGGCTTTTGAGCGCATACCGGGCACCGATAG
>CAZDMY010000471.1:0-1948 GCA_964506405.1 uncultured Dehalococcoidia bacterium
GCTTATCGTGGGCACGCATCCTATGGGCCGGATCGCCAGCGCCGAGGAGATGGCCCGCACGGCGGTGTGGCTTTGTTCGGAGGAAGCATCTTTTATAACTGGTGTGGCCCTGGCCGTCGATGGTGGTCTGGTAGCCCAGTAGGGGTTCATTATGCGCCATGATATCACGCGAAAGCTCTACGATGCCTTTCCGCCGGAACGCAAAAGCGATTTCTGGCCCGGATACTTGTACTTGAAGTATACCGAGTACTTCTTCAATAAAGCGCTGGAAATTACCGGTATTCCGTTTAAAGATTTGCCCCCTCTGGAACCGGGGCTCGAGGAGATGCTGGAGGCACTGGCCATCGATGTCAGTGAGAACGCCGGCAGCGCTGAAACCAGCCTCTATCACGGCAAAATTCTTAAATTGAAAGATGCTGTAAAACTGGTTACACAAGAGGAGGATGTGAATATTACACCCTCAGAGCGTGTGGTCCCGTTCAAGGTCGCCCGGGACGTGGTACTGGAAAACCCGCAATCCATCGTAGCAGGGGAGTGCCCCTGCCGCGCCGCCTCTCCCAATCCGTGTCTGCCACCCGGCCAGCAGAACGTGTGCCTCTTCCTGGGCGATCCCTGGGCCACCTTCATGGATGAACAGAACCCGAAGTATCATCGCGTTACACCGGAACAGGCAGTGGAAATTCTGGAGTTCTGCCACGAAAAGGGATTTGTCCATACCGGGTATTTCGAGCATGCAGCGGGGAACCGGCTGGATGCGTTATGTAACTGCTGCAGTTGTTGTTGCATGGGGATCCGTATGTGGAACCTGATGGAGGGGCAGTTGCCGCTGCTGGCGCCGTCCGGTTATGTAGCCGAGATCGGCGAGGAATGCACCGGATGCGGATTATGCGCTGAGAACGTTTGCTGTTTCTATGCCATCAGTCTGGATGATGAAACTCATCGAGCGGTCGTCGATTTCGATAAATGCATGGGGTGCGGGGTTTGTGAGGATGCCTGTCCCGACCAAGCAATTCGTTTGAGAAGAGAACCTGCCAAGGGGGATCCGCTGGATCTGGATGAATTGCTGGGAAGATGAGAAATAGGACTGGAGACGGATCTCATGAAGGAATTATACTACTCGTAATGTCATTCCCGCGAAGGCGGGAATCTAGAGATGTGTCGGGGAAAACTGGATTCCGGCTCGTGGGCCGGAATGACAGATCATAACTACCTGATAAATAGGAAAAGCTAAATGGAAGTGTCAAATGGGAAAACTTGAAGGAAAAGTGGCTTTAATTACCGGTGCAGCTTCCGGAATCGGAAAAGCTACGGCGCTTCTCTTCGCTCAAGAGGGGGCGAAAATTGCCATTGCCGACTGTAATTTGGATGGTGGCATTGAAACACAGCAAAGTATCAGGAATTCAGGTGGTGATGCGTTTTTTATTCAGACCGACGTGAGACAATCGTCTGAGGTTGTGAAAATGATCGATACAACCCTGAACACCTTTGGTAAACTAGATATCCTGCATAATAATGCCGGTGTGAATACGATCTGTTTACTTGGAGAGGTAGCTGAGGAGGAGTGGGACCGCGTCCTCGATACCAACCTGAAAGGAACGTTCCTGGGAACGCGCTATGCCCTGCCTGTCATGGTCGAGCAGGGTGGTGGGGTAATCATCAATACAGCTTCGATCATGGGGTTCAATGCCCAGGCTAATGTTTCGCCTTATTGTGTCTCCAAGGCGGCGATCATTATGCTGACCAAGGCCACCTCAGCCGAGTATGCCAGGCAAGGGGTCCGGGCAAATTGTATCTGCCCCGGATTCATAAAAACGCCTATGACGGAGCCCTGGGAGGCAGTGGTCGATATAGAAAAATCCCCGCCGGGCAAATATGGCATGCCGGAGGATGTGGCCAGAGCTGCTTTGTACCTGGCTTCGGATGATGCAGAATATGTGACTGGCTCTGC
>CAZDMY010000472.1:0-1940 GCA_964506405.1 uncultured Dehalococcoidia bacterium
TGATATCGGCGATATCGCTCTTAATTAATTCAGCGTAATCATCGTACGTAGGCATTTGCCATATTCGCTCTCCGGTTTGTTCGCCGGAGCGAAAGACCCTTTCAAGCAGACGCTGATTATTACCGAAAGCGCCGGTGCAAATATCTCCCAGGGCTACGTGGCAGGCTCCGGTGAGAGTGGCAATATCGATAATCGGGGCCAGTTTGTGTTTGACGGCATAGCTCAGGGCATCAGCCAGGATCAGCCGCCCTTCGGCATCGGTATTCAGCACTTCGATGGTCTTGCCATTCATGGCTTTGATTACATCGCCCGGCTTGTATGCGGTCCCGCTTGGCAGGTTCTCCGTGGCCGGAACCAGGCCGGTGATATTGATTTTCGGTTTGATCTGGCCGATAGCGCTCATTGCGGCAATCACCGAAGCGCCTCCAGCCATATCTCCTTTCATTTCATCCATCTTTGCAGAAGGCTTGATGGAAATGCCCCCGGAATCAAAAGTAAGCCCTTTTCCGACGATGCCCATCGTTTTGTTTGAAGCGGGATCGCCGCGATAGGTGAGTACGATAAATTTGGGAGGTTGCGCGCTTCCCTGCGACACGCCCAGGAGCCCGCCCATACCCAGTTCGCGCATCTGCTCCTTCTCGATCACTTCGATCCCCAGTCCGTACCTGGAGGCGATCTCAGAGGCTTTTTCGGCCATATCTGTAGGCGTCATGAAATTGGAAGGTTGATTCACCATATCGCGAGCCAGAATACATGCCTGCGACAGTATGCGGCCTTTATTCACACCCGCCTTAATCCTGGAAAGCCCTTTTTTCTCCCTGCTGACAATGAGTAGTTCTTTGATCTCTTTCTTATCTGATTGTTTGCTCTTATGCTGGTGGAACTGGTAAAGCCCGAGCAAATTCCCTTCGGTAATTGCCTGTGCCGATTCCTCGGCAGCGATCCCGCCGGCCCCCGCCCCGTGCATGATGGTGGCGATGTGTGAAGCACCTGCCGAACGCAGGGATTTCGAGGCTGCCGCCGCAGCCTGGCGAATCGACTCAGTATCAAGCCCCTTCTTCTTCCCAAGCCCGACTACCATGACCATTGAGGGTGCGATTTTTCCCAGCGTGTGGATGATCCTGGTTTCGTTCAATTTGCCTTTGATCTGTTTGCGGGCAATCAAATCGGAAATAATGCCGCCAAGGGCCTGGTCCACTGCTGCTGTAGCACCGCCGGGCGTTTTAACTCCTTCGAAGAGGTTGACGATAATGGCATCAACTGCAAGCTGGGTAATGTCCCCGGTGACTACTCTGATTCGCATAGTTCCTCCCAAAAAGTATTGTTCTGTTAGAATTAGTTGACCGTTAGCAGGCAACTCCGTTTTGCCGCTCGGACGATCAATGTGAAGCAGGTCTCAACTGCGGCAATACTGCCCCAGAAACTCAGATGCGCTATCGACATCGTTTCTTTCAAGTGCTTCAAGGGCCTTTTCCAGGAACCAGACTTGCGTTCGAAGACACGCTTCGTATCCTTCCCCGACGCATCAGGCCACTTCGGCTTTGGCCAGTTCCCCTGAATCGGCCTCCAAAACGGCTTTCAGTTCCTGGATGCAAGCCTGAATATCCTCGTTGCAAAGCTTTTGGACCAGCTTTCGGATTCTCTCTTCGTTGCTCATCACTTCCATTTCCGCAATTCTCATCCCCTATAGCAGTTTATCAAATATCACCGAGGAAGGGGAATACCGGGGTGTGGTCGTTAGTCGAGAGTCGTTAGTCTTTGGTCGTCAGTCGGCGGGAAGAAGGCTATCAGCGATCGGTGTTCGGCGTTAAGCGTTCGGCGCCTCTCCCCCCGCAGGTGGGGCTTCCAGCCCCACTTTCCGTAAGGGCGAATGATTATTCGCCCTTACACAAAGGGCAACCACAAGGGATTGCCCCTACCATGCTCTTTCTACTTCCAAT
>CAZDMY010000473.1:0-1937 GCA_964506405.1 uncultured Dehalococcoidia bacterium
GATTCGAGGTGCAGCTGTCACCTTCACACGTTGTTCCTGACATATGCGATGAAATGGTGGGGGAGTACCCGAAAACCTTTGTGTTCGGCGGATGGCATTCTAATTGTTATTGCAGGGCTGTTCCCATCCTGGCCTCCCGTGATCAGTTCGTCGGCTACCTGGAGACCGGTAAGGCTCCTATTCCGGTTAAATCCATCCCGGGGAAGGCCCAGGCGTATGTGAAGAAGAAAACCAAACAGTTCAGGGGATGGAAGAATTCACCCTACTGGCTGGATGAGAACTTCACCCTAAAGGAAGGGAAGTATGTGCCGAGGAAGGCGCTAAGAACCATAAGAACAGGGCAGGGATAAAAAACTATAGGCGCTCTTATATTTTAAGAACAAAGCGCTTATGAAGGAAAAAATTTTCGAGGCTTTGAAAACCAAATTTAAAGAGTTTGGGGTTCCAGCCTCAATCCTTGAGGGGGTTGCTGACAAACTCAGCAAAACCGTCACCACCGAGGATCAGATAGAAACCGCTGTCAGCGGGGTCAACTTTGAGACTCTCTCCCAATCAGAAATCGACCGCCGGACTATAGGCGTAGTTGAAAAAGCAATCGAGAACTACGAGGGCAAACACGGCCTGAAGGACGGCAAACCTGTTAAGAAACCAGAATCGAAGAAGCCGGATTCAAACCTCAAGAATGATGCGGGGGGTGATGATGGAGAACCCGAATGGGCCAAGAAATTATCAGAGAGGCTGGAATCTTACGAGGAAAAATTAACCCGATTGGAAAAGGAACGGGAAACATCCAGCAAGCTCAACCAGGCAAAGGATCTATTGAAAACTTCGAAGATCCCTGACAAGCTGAAGGATAAATGGCTCAAGCGGGTCAATGTGGACGACGAGGACACATCGCTTGAGGACCAGGTCAAGGCCCTGGAGGATGAATACCTCGAACTCAAGCAGGAGCATATCAATGCTTCGGTCAATGAGGGCGAAGGAACTCAGGGAGGAGAGACCACCTCTGCCGATATGGAAGAGTATCTGGACGAGAAGTTCCCCGAAGGCGCTGAAGCTGAATAAGTTTAATTAAAAACATTCGATCATGTACATTAAATCAGAAACTGATACCGAACGATCTTTGTGCATCGAGAAGGTGCTCGAAGACATTCCCGGTGGCGGTGTGGTTGAGCCCGATGACTTTAAGTCGGACACCACATACATGAAGGAAGGAGCCCTGCTGGGCAAAGATTCCAACGGCCTTTGCCGCATAGTGAAGACCGCCAAGATCGTTGACGGCGGGACGGCCTCTGAGCCCCGGATCGAGCTGGAGCATGAGCTGAAGGTTGATGATGTGATCTCGGACGGCAATGTCGCTCTGACGATCGCAACGATCACCGAAGGTGAAACATACGACACCCTGGCTTTTGATTCCGGATCGCTTACCATTGATGATGAAGGAACCATCCTTTACGAAGTTGAAACCGAGGATACCGACGGTACCGGAAATGCCTCGGAAGCAACCGTGGTGGATGAAGCAAACGAAACATTGACTGTTTCTTTTCCGATCGGGGATAACCCCGAGCAGAAAAACGGCCTTACCCTTACCATCGAAGATGCCGGTGAGGATACTCTCGCCGTGGCTTACACCGGTGGAACGCTTACTATTTCCCTTGCCGACACGACCGCTTCAAAGAACAACGTTTCGGCGATCCAGGATGCCATCCGTGCCTTGGCTGTTACCGAGGGAATTGACTTCTCTTCGGTTGAATGCACTGGCGTTGACTGGGATGATGGACAGTTGGCTAACACCCTTACCACTGCCAGCGATACATTCACCGGCGGTGCGAATCACACACGCAAGGATCCCTTGTACACTCCCTCCGGGATTGCCATGCAGAGCGTTGATCTGTCAAGCGATGTGTCAAACATGGCTTGCGGGATCATGCTGCGAG
>CAZDMY010000474.1:0-1930 GCA_964506405.1 uncultured Dehalococcoidia bacterium
GATCCTGGAAAAAGAGATTCCGGATGATGTCTCGTCGTTAAATCTTGACCCGAAAGATAATCTTGAATTATGCAGGCGTACCGGCATGTCCGGGATGGGTATGGGGATTTTTTTCACACCCGCAAGGCAAAATCATCTCTTGAACACTCGCGAAGGTTTTCGTCGTATTCGTGAGGAAGGACTACCGGATTTTTCTGGGCAATTCAAACAACTTGAATCACTCTGCGGGATTGCAAGGGGAACGTCTATCGGTGTTTGGGCGTATGTGCATGGGCCTTTTGATCCAATCTATTTGGGAATGGACCTTCAGCAGTTTTGGATGCTGACTGTCGATGATCCTGATTATCTCTATGAAGTTGGGGACTATCTCCTTGAGATAAATACAGAACTGGCCAAACAGATTGTGAAGACAGGCGTGGACTGGTTGCATATCGGTGACGATTTAGCTTTTAAAACAGGTTTAATGGTTCCTCCGAAGTTTCTCTATGATTATTACCCCCAACGAGTAAAACAATTGATTCAACCAGCTAAAGATGCCGGGATTCCTGTAACATTCCACACGGATGGGAAGATGGACGAACTAATCGAGATGCTTATCGAATGTGAAGTAGACGCCACGCATCCCATTGAACCGTATAGTAATGAAATCAAGGATATTGCACAAATCATTGATGGGAGGATGGCAATGATCGGTAATATTGAGCTTTCCGGAAAGCGATCAGAAGATGTGTATCAACATACGAGAAATTTAATAGAATCGCTGGGAGCACGCTATGTTCCTGCAAGCAGCCATTCGGTGACAAATGATGTAGATGCAGCTACGTATGCAGCATTTCTCCGCGCTATAAATAATGAGCCACTTTAACAAAGTATCTTATACAACCCAGCCGAAACGGTAGGGAGAGAATAAGTAATGATAACCACATGCAATTCAAAATGGTCCGGTGTCAATGTGCCAATCCCAACACTATGGACTTCCGCTGGTAAGGTGGATTGCGCTGGCGTTCGTGGTTTGTGCAGTCATTTAATCGACGAAGGATGCGACGATGTATTCGTGGCCGGTTCCACCGGCGAAGTATCTATGCTGGATGAAGATGACCGTCGAGAATTGGTCAGCGAAGCTCGATTTGCCTGTAGCAACCGCGGGAAAGTCTATGCTGGCGTGATCGGTTTGGGATGCAAACAGACTATACGCCTAACGAAATATGCAGCTGAAGATGGTGCGGATGCCGCAGTTGTTATGGCTCCATTTTATAGTAAACTTGATCAACCGCAACTTATGGCGTTTGTTCGTGCCATAGCCGACGCAAGCCCGATTCCCGTAGGCATCTATCATCATTTTCGTGCCGCGACGCAGTTTGAGCTAGATACTATCGTCACCCTGGCGGAGCATCCTAATATCGTGTTCATCAAGGATTCGAGCATGACGTCAGATCGTATAAGAGAGCTGATTCAAATCGTTGGTGAACGTTTGACTATTCTGCAAGGGCGTGAGCCATTTCTCTTCGAAAGTTTCCATGAAGGAGCCGACGGGTGCATTTGTGCTTTGGCGAACATAGTCCCAGGTTTACATCGCCATTTGTTCGACAGGGTCCAAGAGGGAGATTATGCGAAGGCGGAAATAATACAAAGAATGATCAACCAAGTTTTTAGTCTGTTCCAGATTAATGGTGTTTCTAAATCCTTAGCCAACTTCATATATGTAATAAAACGGGCATCTTATGAACGCGGTTATCTTAACAATACGACTGCTCTTGTGCCCGGTTTTAAGGCCCCTGCTGGCATAGATGAAACGATCCACAATATTCTTTGTGCCTATTCTACTAGTACATCATTTAATGAATAATATCGCAAGCTGTTTCTTGCCGATAGAGGGTATCCCTTCACAGTTTTGCGGGGATGAGGGCGGGATATGGGGTACCGGTATAGG
>CAZDMY010000475.1:0-1928 GCA_964506405.1 uncultured Dehalococcoidia bacterium
AGAGTAGGCCGAGCCGCGCCTGATCTCGTCGAGGTCCGCTCCTGCCGGTCACTATTCACTGTTCACTGATTACTGATTACTGGCGAATCCGGGCCTCGAAAGGCCCGGATTCCCGGTTTTATATTCCTGTAACTCCCAGCCGGTTGGTCACATTGACCACCCCGGTCGTATAGAAAGCAGCCTCATCCGCGGCCCGGCGGGCTATCCAGCTTGGGACCGTACCCGAGAGTGTGACTTCACCGTCTTTTACCCTAACATTAACGTCATTCGCATCCACGGTGGCCTTCGCCTCCAGTGAGTCAATAATGTCTTCGGCAATCGACTTATCCAGAATATCATCCGACGGCACGACCGCCAGGTGATTATCTATCAGAATTACTCCAGGCTCGTCAGACACGAGATCTTCCGCATGAAGTTTTTTCCAATAAGCGTTAACTGTTCCTTTTAACGTCACATGCCCGGCGCTTACATCCACTTCAATATCCAGCAGGTTAAGATCGGGATTCTCCAAGAGTTTTCCCCTGATATTGTCAGCAATCTCCGAATCAGGCGGTAAAGCAATGTTTGGGGGATAATTAACCAGCAACTGATTTCTCACGCTCGTCACCCCCAGCACCGACAGTGCATCGTCAAAGGCGCAAGATCGTGCAAAATAGGTCGGCACATCACCTCTCAGAGTAACCGTCCCGTTGCTTACCTCCACATTAATCTTGGATGCATCAATACGATCATCTCTGATCAGTTGATCAATAATGTCCCTTTTAATTAATTCATCTGTTTTGGCCATTTTTCATCCTCCTTTCTTTCTTAATAAATGTTTATCCCAGTATGAATCAAAAATCCTTTTCACGTAAATAGGGTCGAGGCTGTATTAGGGAATAAAGGCAAAAGGAAAAAGGAGAGCGTAAATAAATACGGGATCGGCCCTCTAGACGCTCCTGTCTTGGATGCCTAACATAAGCATACTTAGATTGTGTCACATTTAACAAAGGAGGGATGACATGAATTTAAAAAGAAATCTTATAACCGCAGGTATTTTGTGTTTGTTCCTGCTTCTCAACAGAGCTATCTTAACAGCAGGGGCAGAGGAGCAAGCCATCATGGCCGGTCGGATCATGAACGCCGATGTATATGATAATAAAAACAACCTTATTGGGGAAGTGGATACATCATCATCCGGAGAAGCGGACAGATAAAAAACTGCCCGTTGAATTCGGAGGCTTTTATGGCATCGGTGACAAACTGGTCGCGTTGAAAGTTAAGCGCTTCAGCCTGAAAGAAGACAAAATCTCTATCGACGTAATCGAGGAGCAACTCGAAAACAGGCCGTCTACAACGCGTACTTCGTCTCCTTCTTCGTAGGTGTATTTTGGTTTCGACCTGCTTAGCCCCTCCTCCATCTGCTGCAAAATACGCTCCGCCTCTTGATCGGGTATGGGAGCGGGCAGAACATCACCACCGACAAAGCCGGTAACCTTGGGAATACGCCGGACGCTGTGCCATGTTTCCTCGCGCAAGGACATCTCGACCATAATATAGCCCGGATAATACTTTCTCCTGGAGGTCCTTTTCATTCCCTGTTTCAACTCCACCGCGCTTTCCATGGGGATACCGATCCGGCCGAAATGGTCTTCCTGCCTGGAGGATTTTATCTTCTCCTCTAGACCGGTCTTGACCTGGTTTTCGGCGCCGGTAAAGGTAGGCACGATATACCATTTCATTTTTTCATTTCCGGTTTACTTTCCCGCGTTCTTTCCATAATTCTTCCTTTATAATTTAGGACATGTATGTCTGTATGTGTCCGTGGCTAACCTCGGTGCATTTTGCGTTTCAGGGTTTTCATATCTTTCTCGAATTTGTATCTCACTTTTGGGAACCGCATGGCCGCGGCCGGGTGGTAGGTCTCCATATATTCAATACCCTCAAGC
>CAZDMY010000476.1:0-1927 GCA_964506405.1 uncultured Dehalococcoidia bacterium
ATGGGGAGTGGGACCAGTGTGGTTGTCTCTTTTGAGTATGGTACCGAGTCCGGTTCATATCCTTATTCAGCAGTAGCAGTTGAAAGCCCGATGAGTGGAACCGGCCCGTTCCATGTCAACATTGACGGACTAGCGGACGGTACGACTTATTACTTCATTGCTAAGGGCGATGGCGCCGGGATCGATTATGGGGAAGAGGAAAGATTCATCACGGTGAATATCCCGGGAACGATATACGTCAATTCAAAAGCAACGGGCGAGAATGACGGTTCTTCCTGGGCAAATGCGTTTACCAATTTGCAATCTGCATTCATAGAAGCGCTTGACGGTGACGAGATCTGGGTAGCTGCTGGCACCTACACGCCGGTTCATGAGGGAAGTCCGGGCGCTCGTACCGATTCCTTCCAGATGAAAAACGAGGTTGCCATTTATGGCGGTTTTCCGAATACCGGCAGCCCAACATGGGGAGAGCGGGACTGGATCAAGAATAAGACAATCTTAAGCGGTGATATTGGAAATCCTCTTGCTGTAAACGATAACTGCTATCACGTCTTCTATAATCCGGGTAGTCTGAGTCTGGATAGCTCCGCCGTTCTGGACGGTTTTACCATCAGGGATGGTTACGCCGATGGCAATGCTTATAGCCTGGTTAACGGAGACTACGCAGTTATCGGCAACGGTCTGCTCGGAGGGGACGAAGCCAACAGGGATGTACTTCACGAATACAGTGCGTCCACTGTCTCTCAAGGCTCCGACACGATGCAGTCTAATCAAATTCCTGCCAATGCTACCCTTGAACAGGCTTACCTGTACTGGTCGGGATGGATGGACTACAACCACTACGATAGCATGGCCGGCGGTGATGGTTACTGGGATACGGTGTTTCATGATGATTGCGCAGACTTCGTACAGTCCGGTACGTCAGACGGGAACTGGATCAACGGGGCCGATTGGAATGCTTCCGGGGTATTTGAAGGTCAACATGTTTGTGGTGGCTGGCAAACGGTCGTCGATGACGAGTGCTCCAATTTCACCGATGATCCTGGCGATCCGCTGGATGCCTCCTGGATTCATAATGCAAATTGGGATATCAACAGCAGCAGGTTCAGGGGACACGATAACGGGGCCGTGACTGAAGTGCAACTGTTTTTCGATGGGTGTGATGCCAGTTTCCCGGGCTGGAACCCAAATGGATGGGCCTATTCCAACGGTCTGGATTGCTATTACTCTCAGAACCAGGATGCCGGCTGGCTGGACCTGGATCCGGGCATCGATACATCGGGTTGTACCGGGATCGTGCTCAGATGGGAGCAGGACGATTACAATGATTACCCGGAGGACATCGACTGCCTGGTATATGAATTGTGGAACGGGACTAACTGGATTTCCCAGGGGAGCGCCTTCTGTGGGGACAATCCCGATTCCCCGTTTGAAGCAACTATCATCGATCCCCAGTTCCGGCATAGCGATTTCAAGATACGGTTTCAAAACACAGGCGGCAGCGGACATGATGATTATATGCTGATCTGGGATATCTATATCGGCTGCATCCAGCCCAGCGATTGTCTGACCATGACCTCGGATGCTGACCTCACCTCCGCTGTGGGGACTGCCCGGGTTTCCTGGGATCAGTCGACAGCAGGTGATGTAGAAGCTGATGATTGCATCAATCTTTATTTCTGGAAAAGTAGTTCCTGGGTTTACCAGAAAACTTTCTGCTGCAACGGTACCACCGATCAATTCGAAGATCCTTCGCCTGATGTGCTGGTGCAGCCTGAGTATCTTAACAGCGATTTCAAAATCCAGTTCCGGCTGACGGGCGGATGGGAAGGCGCTGATGAATACTGTTATCTCGATGATATCATGATTGAATACTGTGATACTTCGCCTGGCGACACCGAACGGTATCTAACATTGTACCAAGACG
>CAZDMY010000477.1:0-1921 GCA_964506405.1 uncultured Dehalococcoidia bacterium
AAAAAGCTCCTATCATTATTCTGATTGGTCCTGGCTCAACCACTCTCTCCTAATGTGCAAGCCGTAGTACGAACACACCCCAACCTAAATAACGCCGTCCATACTTTAGATATGCGCGACGGCTGTTGTTTATCCAATCGTTCAATGCTGATGTGTCGGGATCATCGGGTTTGTTTCGTAAGAAGTCATCTATTGCCATCCACCGTGGTGCTTCGTACCGATCCCAGCCATAATGATTTGCTAGCACCATCTCAACAAGTTTTAACCCCGAAGATTCTAGTCGGTCTAACGTAATATCTAATGTGACATAATCATTTGGTTTAACTCCCAATGCTTCGTAAGCTGATTCCGGAGGCTTGTCGATCCAATATGGTTCGCCAATGAGTAATAATCCGTTTGGAGTTACGGATGGTTTCATTAATTCAATTGTTCCTGCCAAACCGTTACCAATCCAGGTAGCCCCAATGCAACTTACTATGTCATAGGCATGCGCTGCTGGAGAATAATTCCCTGCATCGTCTTGAATGAAGGTCAAATTATCAGAGACATTCAACTCATTTGCTCTTTTTTTTGCAGAATCCAAAAATACAGAACTGATGTCTACACCAGTACCATGTATACCATATTTTTGTGCCCAACGACATAACATCTCCCCCTTGCCGCAGGCAAGGTCAAGCAACTTAATGCCTGGATTCAAGTGGCAAATTTCACCCAACAGCATCAACTGGTCTTCAGTGAATGGATTCAAGATACGATGATAAGTTTCTGCGATTTCATGAAAACGTAGCGACATAGTAATAATCCTTATTTATTTAAATGATTGTAAAAGGTATATGAGATATACCATAAATTCTAACGACATGTTTCAGCCGACGCCGGTTACACTTCGAACATACTATCTTTTATTTTGACTTGGCAGCATTGCTTATGGGGATGAAGTCAAGAGCAATACATGGTTCATTTCCAATTACCCATGCATCACTTCCTGGAATGATCTCAAATGCATATCCCGGCTCTATCTCCGCTTCATTGCCTAATGGATCTTTGACTTTCATACGTCCAGAGATTACATAACCAATGTGGTTATCAGATTGCTTACCCGTTTGTGCCCCTGCATGTAAAGACCATCTCCAGCCTGGTTTATATGTTCCAATTCCAATAGCAGCAGTTCGTAGAGTTGTTTGAGAACGTATACTGCCGTCAATAAATTTCCGTGTGCTATTTGCAGTCCTTGGATTACCTGTAATAATTCCTGGCTTAAAAATTCTATTCGATTTCGACATAACAGACTTATTAAATAAAGCCAACTAACGACCCAGATAAACCTTACACCGCGGCGAAATGAAGACACAAGAATGTTAACACGTCGGCACTATTTGGGTGCTAATAAACCGTTTCGTACACCATCGTCACCCGATTATCCGTCCGTAGCCCACGTTCCCGTTCCGAAGCCTCAAGCCGCACGTGCGCTGGCGATAGCATTGAACTATCAACAACACGAAATCCCCGGCTGTGATAGAACGGAGCGTTCCACGGGACATCCCTGAACGTCCGGAGCGTGACTGCCGGATAGCCCTTCTCTTTCGCCCATGAACACACCCTGGCAAGCAGCGCCGACCCAATCCCTTTGCCGCCATATGCCGGGAGAACATCGATCTCTTCCAGATGCACGTACCCCTCGATCTCTATGACTAATGCAAAGCCGACGAGTTCCCCACCAAAAACGGTAGCGACCCAAAGAAGGCCAGCCTCTTGCGCTGCAGCAAATGTCTCGACTGTGCAGGGATTTTCGTATATTTCTTCAGAAATGCCGAGGTCTCCAGGATAGGATTTAAACATATACCCGGCTAACCGCTCAATCTCAGGGAGAACAGCCACATCCTCTGGTATAGCACTTCTGATGTTAAACTTTTTTAAGTCC
>CAZDMY010000478.1:0-1920 GCA_964506405.1 uncultured Dehalococcoidia bacterium
GATACAGCCCGGCGGATGTCTCGGTGAATACGGTAGCGGGTTAAGCGCAGCCACCGCGACGCTGGCGGCACTATACGCGCAGAGAATGACCGGTAAAGGGCAGCTTATCGATATATCCAAACAGGAGGCCATTATTGCGCTGAACCGGGTGAACGCCCCCCAGTTTCCCAATACAGGCCAGAGCGATACGCGGTTCATTAACCTCTCCGGACTTCTGGGGGATATCATCCCCTGCAAGGATGGCTACATAGTCTTTCAGATTAACGAGACGCATCACTGGCAGGGATTTGTGAAACTGATCGGGAATCCCGAGTGGGCTCAGGACCCGATCTATCTGGATGGGGAAGAGCGGGGCAGGCGCTTTCGCACCGAAATACGACCTCGCGTAATCGAATGGGCAAAGGATTTTACCAGGGAGGAAATCTATCACCGGGGCCAGGCTGCCAACTGCCCCTTTGCAAAGGTCAATTCCCCGGAGGACGTTGTGAAATCGGAA
Source organism: uncultured Dehalococcoidia bacterium (assembly GCA_964506405.1). Taxonomy (GTDB): domain Bacteria; phylum Chloroflexota; class Dehalococcoidia; order SZUA-161; family SpSt-899; genus JBGLNL01. Next base: position 497 of record CAZDMY010000478.1, read on the forward strand.
CATCTGAAATCGAGAGGCTTCTTTGTGGAAGTGGAACATCCGGTGGCTGGAAAGGTCCGGCAGCCCGGTGCGCCCTTCATCATGTCTGAAACACCGTGGGTTGTCGAACGACCTTCTCCCACGTTAGGCCAGCACAACGACGAAATCATCTGCGGTCGATTAGGATATTCGAGGCAGCAACTGGTTCAAATGACAAAAGAAGGGGTAATTTGACTATGCGGCCGCTAGAAGGCATACGCGTGGTGGATTTTGCCTGGGCCTGGGCCGGCGCGCAGGCGACCAGTATTCTGGCCCAGCTTGGCGCCGAGGTGATCAAGATCGAAAGCCGGAGACGAATCGACCACTCCCGGATTTTTTCACTCACCACCGGGGAATGGTTTGATGAACCCGACCGCTCAACAATATTCAATGATATGAATCTGGGTAAGCTTAGTGCCAATATCGATCTCAGCCATCCGGAAGGGGTGGAGGTGGTGAAAAAGCTGGTCGCGATAAGCGACGTGGTGGTCCAGAATATGCGCCCCGGTAAGATCGAAGCGCTCGGGCTGGGTTACGAGGTGTTGCGGGAAGTGAAGCCGGATGTCATCATGCTTTCCTCTTCGGCTCGGGGAAGCACCGGCCCGGAAAGCGGGTATATCGGGTACGCGCCGCTGTTCAGTGCCCTGAGCGGGTTTGCTTATATCAGTGGCTATGAGGGCGAAGAACCCATTCGGCTGTCTGGCGAGATCGATCTTCTGAGCGCTACCAGTTCCGCTTTTGCCGTCATGGCTGCGCTGGTCCATCGGCAGCGATCAGGGGAAGGGCAGTATATCGACCTTTCTTCCACAGAGGCGACGAGCGTTTTTATGGGGGAAGTGATCATGGATTACACCATGAACGGCAGGAACCATGCACGTTGCGGGAACAAAGATGCCTTCATGGCTCCGCATAACGTATATCGGTGTAAAGGCGAAGATAAATGGATTAGCATCGCAGTGGCCACCGACGAGGAATTCGAAGCGTTGTGCGAGGTAGCCGGGCATCCGGAATGGGCCACAGATGAGCACTTTACCGACGCTTTTTCGAGGTGGCATAATCAGGAAGGGCTGGATAAATTGATCGAAAGGTGGACCATCGAGCAAGCGCACACTGAAGTCATGGAAAAACTCCAGGCAGCAGGTGTGGCAGCCATGCCTTCATGCAGTAGCGAGGATATGTGGAACGATCCTCACTTGAGAGAGCGTGGATTCTGGGCTGAAGTGGATCATTCGCTGATAGGCAGGCAAACCGTGATTGCACCCGTATGGAAATACTCCGAAACCCCGCTGGAAGCAGGCGGACCGGCCCCGCTTTTTGGAGAGCATAACAGTTACGTATTCGGTGAACTACTCGGTTTCAGCGATGCCCAGATCCAGCGATTGATTGACGACAACGTCATCTACTAG
>CAZDMY010000479.1:0-1909 GCA_964506405.1 uncultured Dehalococcoidia bacterium
AGAAGGAACCGTTCGTGGAATCCTTCCCAAAATGGATGGCAAACCCCCAGCTTTGTGCAGATAGCGTATTGGAGATTGCACGGGGCTGTGTGGAAGATGGCGCCGATGCTATTGTGCTGGGCTGCGCCGGAAGCAGTATGTTCTGTAGCATGGTCGGCTGTAACCAGATAGATGTTGGCAACCAGCATGTGCCCATCATCGATTCCGTAATGATTGCGTTGAAGATGGCTGAGATGGCGGTGGATATTAAGACCGGAACCGGACTGCCCATTCCCAGCCGAACGAGAAACCGCGTTCTGCCCAGCGCCGAGGACTGGGCCCGTGTGCGCGAATCCTTCGGTCTGCCCGGCTAGGCCTCTTCCATCAGGTTTGTTTCGACGATGGTACCCATAGCTTTGTCTAGTTTGCAGGTTTTGATTTCAAACGGTTTGAGGGTGACAGCTTTCCGGATCGTCTTCCCGGCTGATATGCGAAGTTGCGCTTTCTGTTTGATCCCAGTCGGTTCAAACAATCGAATAATCCAGCCCTTACCATCTTCGGACTGCTTAAGTGTCGTCATTTGAACACTACTATTTGACAAGGTTATGAAGGCCTTTGAACGCCCCCCCTTCCCAGACGGATTGAACCATTGCACTACAGGCTTTTCATTATGCACCTGTGCTTCGCTGGCGATTGCGTTCATCCTTTCCTCCAATGGCCCCGCATTAAACCAGAAGCGGAATACCCTTTCGCCCTGATCGATTCGCGGACGGAACATATTATCCGGAATATACTCCCAATCGCCTAACGGATGAGCCGCATACGCCGGTGAGCGCAGCAGGCTTATGCGAAGTTCCCCATCATGGAAGGATGATCCATAAGTGCCATTGTCGATAACGGTCAAAGCCAGATCATCGGATTCCGAGACAGCAGCCACCCATTTCTGAGCTACCGCTTCTCGCCCGGTTTTCGGCAGTTCCTCTCTCCCATAAGCCACTTCCCCAACACATTTGGCATCTGTCAAAGTTGTAGGAATGGAGAGTTTCAGCGTTTTGTCTTTTTCATTCCAGAAAACACGGGCCTCCAACTCAACCTCGCTGCCGGTTTTCGGCAGTTTCCAGGTCATCAACAGGAATGAACCATTATAACCGTAGACTGCCTCAACGATGGTGCGGACCGGACCATCTTCAATAATGCGAACCGGTTTCAGTTCCCTCCGTTTTTCAGTAACGCCGGAAAACTCGGCACTCTTTTCCGGTGAGAGAAGTTTGAAACGTCCGGCGATAGTGTCGAATCGGTCTGTGGTCATACCCCAGGGATCCGGGGTATCCTCCACCACCAGCGACTCAAAGGCATTAGGTCGAACGGTATCCTGTCCATCGATACGAAAATACTCTATGAGCCCGGTCCGGGTATTAATCGCCCAGTCGATCTTCTCACCTTGAATGCATATCAGGCCATCTCTCTCCCTGTCCTCAATTTGCGGACGTTTTGGCAGGCGTTTCAAGTGTATATTATAACGATTCATACCCGGCTCTAGTTTTGCCTGAAAGGCAACCCGTTTTCGCCAGTCCATGGTTATATTACTGTCAGGCCGCTCAGCCTGGATTGGTATTTTCTTTCCCTTGTGCGTTAAGCTGGGTATCCAGTAGGTATCTGGACAGAAAATATAATACGGAAAGTTGAACTCAGTAGTGATCATGGTTTCAATTTCCCATGGATGCGGATTATATACCAGTATCGGAAAGGTATCCTTTCGGGCCTTTGGCTGTCCACCGGTAAGTGCAAAAAAGGCTCGGGTTTTTATGCGAGATAGCAGTTCCAGGCCATGCCCGATCTTCTGCAATGCGAAGTTTTCAACTGTCTCCACGGCAGAACCGGGCAGGATATCATGGAAAGCCACCCAGAGCATGTCTTCCTCGGCTTCTTT
>CAZDMY010000480.1:0-1907 GCA_964506405.1 uncultured Dehalococcoidia bacterium
GTGTGTAGGGGCAATCCCTTGTGGTTGCCCTTTGTGCAGGGGCGAATGATTATTCTCGCCCATGCCTCCACCGGATCGAGACCGGTGTGGCTGTTCCTCCTTCCCGGGAGGTCACTTGCTCGTCTCTCAGCAGCCCGGTTCGCCGTGATGCCCGCAGCAATTACTCCGGGTCCTGAACTTGATGTAATTGTTACGCAGGAGCAACTTAATCTTCAGGTGCCAGGGCAGGGGTGCGGACATATTGGTGAAAAACGCTTTCAAACTCGGCATGATTTCCTCCCATAGGTCTCAATATGAACCATTAGTCATGTTATTAAACCGGCAAGTAAAATGAACTCTATTGGTGTCATTCCCGTTCGCACGCGGCGGATAAACTCCAGCGGGAATCTCACAGACAATCGAGGAGATTCCGGCTCAGGGGCTCGAAGATTCGCCGTGGAGAACGGAATGACGTACCATATTTAATTGCCGGATTAATATTGTACCGATTGCACCTGCCATATCATTTGATTTCAGGCTTGATTAGTCTATGGGACGCCCGGTTACCTGTCAATAATTGCTCCTTAATCCCTTATGTGATATGCTACCTGCTACCACAATACAATCCGAGTTCGAACGAAAAGGAAATCGATGAATAGTAATTCGTTACAGAAGCCCTGGCATTTCGCTCAGTGGCCGCCACTTGCCTGGCTGGAGACGGTCATTAAGCTGGTGGCGATCGGTATCGGTTTGGCTGCATTCATCGTTGCACTCGATGAAGGGAGTTTCAAACTCGAGGCCGGTTTTACACTGGCCGAGTTCATTTTACTGGGCATACTCTCGTTTGGATTGATAGCTGCTATCTTCGATCGGATAAAGGATCGGGAAATCATTGCCATGGAGTTTGTGATCGTTAACAACCTCGGGCACTGGGGGATGTTGCTCGCGGTGGCTGGAGACCCTGGTCCGGGCTGGTACCTGATTGCGTTTTGTTCTTTGTTCCTGTGCGGCGATCTGGTGAAGATGCTCTTTATTAAGGTACACAAATTCAGGGTTAGAGATACACCTCAGCCGGTCCTTTATGGTTTAACAGGCGGATATGCGGCGGGTTATGCCGCTATCCTGATTCTGGAGTTGGTCCGATAAATATGAATCAGCACGATTGAACGATTCCGGACGCTTGTAATCAGTATCTATTTTCAGGAGGATTTCGCATGGAAGGCAGAACAGTCGATCATTCGGCACTAACCATGACCCAAATGATTAATCCGAACCAGGCGGGCCGGGCCGGGGTGGCACACGGCGGCGAGATCATGAAGCTGATGGATACCGCCGCCGGCATCGTGGCGGCGCGTCACGGGCACAAGGATACCGTTACGGCCAGTGTTGAGGGGATCAATTTCTACCTGCCGGTGAAGGTCTATGACCTGGTGGAAGTAAAAGCTTATTTAGCCTACGTGGGCCGTTCATCGATGGAGGTGCGGGTAGATGTCTTTACCGAGGATATCCTCAAGGAAGAAAAGGCGCATGCCCTGACTGCTTATTTCCTCATGGTAGCGCTGGATGAGGAGGGTAAACCGACTGAGGTGCCGCCGTTGATTCTGACCACGGATGCCGAGCGCGAACAGTGGGAGAAGGGCAAACAGCGGCACGCAAGATGTAAAGGGGAGATCATGCTGGGCGACGACGATTTTCAAGTTTGCCGGGAAGCTCCGCTGCTCTAATCAGCCCAGTATAATCAGGCAACCGAGGCTTGCTTTTCCCGGATCATTTCAATGTGCTTTCTGGTCTCGTTGGCCAAATCCTGTAAAACGTGTTTCAAGTCGACGGAATCCGTCTCGAAAACCTCGAAAAATTTCTTTTCGATCATGCTCTGTTCGATCTGCAAGGCTTTATGCAGGGCATCTTGGATGGGCGTGGACATATGC
>CAZDMY010000481.1:0-1891 GCA_964506405.1 uncultured Dehalococcoidia bacterium
CGATGTAATTGTACCCGCTGACCTCACCGATAAACTCTCGCCGGCTGCGGACGCTGACCAGATCGGATTCTGGATCTGCGAGATATTCTTTTGCTTCGGGAGTATCGATGAAGTACTCGGGATGCAACGGGATCTCGGCTCCAAAATCCGCTACAGGTACCGGATCGTTCGGGTCGGTTGATATGGGCAGGCCTTCGTCCATCCAGGATTGAAGTCCTCCGTTGAGGAGCCTGACATCCCGAACGCCCGCATACAGCATGATGGCGGCACACCTCATGGCGGCGAGGTGGCCGGCCTTGCTTCCGGGAAAGGGTTCGTCGCCCGAGGGAAAGGAAAACCGACCGTACAGAATGACGGTGGTGTCGTGCTTGATCCCCAGCTGCTCAAGGGCGGTCTTGAGGGCCTCAGGAGGCTTGCGATTCCAGTCCTCTTCCGATTCCAGCAGGTTCGTATCGAGGGGGATGGCGCCCTGGATGTGCCCCGAATCATACATGTTCCGGTCACGATAGAAGGCATGGCAGATGACCGGATCCCCGACATTGGAATATTCGGGAGCGGCCCCCATCGTAATGAGCTGATTTAGCCACTGCGGAGATACCAGATGTTTGTACCTGGCCAGATGATCGATCGGCAATTCCTCTCGAGCGCTCCATTCGGCAACAAAACCGTAGTACACACAGGTGTTGTCATATCCCGCCTGTCTGAACCGGTCGGCAACCGCATCGATCTGCTCGCGGTCGTATCCATAAAGAACGATCGGCAGATCCGTATCGATTTCCTTTCCACGTACAATGTCCGCCCAGTCGATATACCGGATCCATTTGTGCGGGAGGCTTCTTGCACCGGGAATATGTCCGCCGCGGCGTTCATCCTCCATGCGCCAGCCATTGTAGGCATCTACCGGACGCACGTCGACAATAGTGGCGGTTGTCCGGCGCATGTATTCGAGGACGTCTTCCGTCGATACGACATCGTGTACGGGGGAGGTTGCGTCAGGGTCGGTCATTGTGGAAAAGAATTTGGCGAGAGACAGGTCGTCCGGTAGTTGCGAGGAGCAGCAGCACATGTGAGATGCCGGACGGCAACCCTGGAGCCTGGCCCCGTAGGTACAAGAATTATCTAGAATTAAAATTTAGCCAACCTGTTCCTCGCAAGTCGTGCGCGCAGCGCTGCATGTGCCGTAGGGGATCCAATCACAACCAGAGGTCTGTGATCTAATGTCCGAGTCTGTTACGAATAGAGCCTCGAGAGCGCGTCGAACCGGAACCCCCGGAAACGAAATGCTTCTTACGTCTTGTCAGGCAATCGCGGGCGGTTGAACGTGAACGGCTCTGGATTGTGACCAGACCGGCCATTTTGTGAAGCGATGATTGATACGGCCCAACTGAACGAAGCATACGACCAACGAGGCTTCTACTCCTTGCAATTGGAGGTTGGTGACATCTGTCAACAGGGGTGTATTTATTGCTACATGAATGCACTGGATACGCAGAAGAACACCCTGTCGGATGATGAGGTGGCAGCAATCCTGGAAGATTCGGCCCGGTTGGGAGTGACGGCGATAGAATGGCTCGGGGGAGAACCGCTGCTGCGCCGTTCGATCTTCGAGCACATGGAGCTGGCATCCGGACTCGGAATGCGTAACAACGTGTGGACCGGCGGCCTGCCGCTGGCTGATCCCCGGGTCCGATCAAATACGATAAAACATGCCCAAAATGGATTGATTTCTGTCCATGTTTCTACGGTCGATCCGCTTTTGTATGAAACACTTCATCCTTCTAGAGACAGAACTGACCTTGATATAATTCTGGATCAGATTGAGAATATCCTGAATGCTGGATATCCCTCCGAAAGAATGCTTAATTCGGTAACGTTTACGGGGATGCAAAGC
>CAZDMY010000482.1:0-1884 GCA_964506405.1 uncultured Dehalococcoidia bacterium
ACTCAAAGCTATGGCAATAAGTATCCAGAAAAATGTATAAGGAACTGTAGTATGGAACATGAAGGCGGTATGCGCCATATATACGACACCGGCTAATAGAATCCAGAAAACGAGCATAGCCGTTCGTGTATGGCGATTGGCCCATGCCCATTTCAGCAAATAGCCGAATATGGCAATCTGCATAAAAATGTAGGAGATGAATCCCAGCCACCCGTTGGTCGCAAGCGTTTCAACGTAAGAATTGTGTACTTTGTCTTCCCGTCTCTCAGGAGAGTGCTGAGCATATTCCAGCGTGGCGTACTCCGGGAATATATTCCGGAACGTGTTCGGGCCGGATCCAATAACCGGGTGTTCGGAAACACTGTCCAGCGCGATCTCCGCCAGCATGTATCGATCGGTGTTTTCTCCGAGGAAGCGGCGTTCGTAATTGGGAATGTTATCTCTAATACCGCCAACATTCAATACGATTAACAAAGCCGCCACTAATACTATCAAGCTTCCGAAAGATGAATATGCGATCTTCCTTTGCGGCTTTTCTTCTATGAATTTAGGGATAAGTGCCCAGCTCAAGATAATCAAAGGAATGAATACCGCTATCAGCAAACTGATTTCCTTACCCACCAGCTTGGGCATACTGAGCATAATACACCACCCCAGAATAACGGAGGCGGTAAAATACAGCGCACAGCGGATCCAGTTGCGCTCATTGATCAGGCAGCCATACGAAAGCGGCACGGCCAGGATCATCATCGCAAAGAGAAAATCGGGGTTTCCGAAAGTGGAGCTGGCCCGCCCACCCATGGTCGAAGACATAATATCAACACTGTGTTCATATACCTGTAAAATTCCCAGAAAGGCAACAATCGTGGTCGATACCAGGAATAAATCGATACACCGCATCAACTGGCGCCGCTCGGTCATGATGTTTATGACCAGGAAATACAGGGCAACCATTGCAACCAGTGAAATCAGCCCGAAATTCCGCCCCTCCCCGCTCTGAAGGCTCAAATCCGGACTGACGGAAAAAATCGTGGAGACTGCATAGAAACCAACATATAGAAGGATCGGCCACCACATGAGGGCCGGGGGCTTAACGATCTTCCATTCCCTGGAAGCAATGATCTTACCGATATAGCCGCCCAGTACCAGCAGCGCCAGAATTCGCAGGAAGGTGACCTTGCTGATATCAAAGGGCCAGTAGCAGTTGGAAAGGAACGTCACCGGCACCAGGAGCATGATCGCATAAATGCCTTTTTCCGATATCTGCTCGCAGATGCGGATGGTTAAGGCCCGGGTATCGGCAACCGGTCGGGTATAGGCACGCCGGACTTTGCGTTCCTCTTTCTTCTTCTTCGGCATGGATCGTTCTCCTCGCTCAGCCGTGGTACGACCGTTAGCCAATTATAACGAATTCAGCAGGTGGAAACAACCGGCCACCGTTTACAAAGCGTTGTATGGTGCTGGCAGAAGTGTGATATTATCCCTCGGCAGGAGGCGAGGATCGCTTTCTTCGGTAAAAGTTGCCGATCTCCGGGTGAAACGCCACCACGAACGGGATCGTGAACATGAGGACGAGCAGAACCACCCCGCCGGGTCCCAGGTCCAGCATGTAAACCATCATGGTATCTTCCTTTTCACGGGCCTGGAACATTAACGGCATGATGTCGGCCAGGAATTCCTTTTCAATCTGGAGCATGTCGTCATATGAGCCGTTGATCACTGTGGGTGCAGACACCCGCAGCATGGTCACCGCATCCGACCCACCCCAGCGGGTGTTATCCCGAACATAACAGTACAGCACCACGTGGCGGTCGTTTATCCCGCCATCCTTATTAATGATGGTGATCACCAGCTTGCTCATTCGGACGGGATCGACGTAGTCCT
>CAZDMY010000483.1:0-1853 GCA_964506405.1 uncultured Dehalococcoidia bacterium
TTTCTCTTGCAGATCTCGATATAGGTATCAGTGGTGTCTTCAACGAACTGCAACGGACTCTTAACCAGGCAGGTAATGAGCGAGATAATCGGGTTTTCCCTGAGCGCTTCCCGGCCGCCCGCAATTATTTCGGCCATATTGATTACATTATCCAGTTGACTCAAGCTGGTAAGCCCGGCCATTACATGCTTGGTGGTGTTATTCAATGAGGCGAAGAATTTATTGACATCCTTGTTCTCTTCGGTAATATCTTTATCCTGTATATTGACTGTCCGGATGAAGCCGTCTACTGTATCCAGATGTTCGCAGACATGCGCAGCGCTGCATAGATCGGCGACCGTGCCGCGACGAGGGAGAAACTCGGGTATTTCGATCTCATGAGAAGCATCGGATTTTTTGGTGTATGTTTCGAAGTTTACATCCAGCCAGATATTGGTTTCCGAGCCGGTGATCAAATAGACTCTTGGTTCATCACCATGCATAATCAAGGCATTGTCCGGGTTACGAGCACCCAGCTTAACAGTTTTGGGGGCACTTTCAAGTGCCTTTTGCACCAGACTTTCCGGTATCTTGATCGTCCAGCACGGATGATCGGAGTCCGGAACCGTATCCACTTCAGCACTATTTCCCTGGAAGATCTCGGCTGCCTGCCGGTTATAACACAGCAAACCGGGATCGATCAGAATTTCCATTGAGGCCTGATGTATACGTTCGATCTGCTCAAGTCTCAGTCTCTCCAACGGTTTTTCGATCAGTGTTCCTTCTCTTGGCATTTTTCCCAGCTCCTTAATGAATCTGTCAATTTAGACTTTCAGCACCTGCGCCAGTTTCGAGCCAAGCTGTTCTGAGTTCGACAACACGGCCTGGTTGTGGCGCACCTTGCCCTTATCGAATATCCCAAACACCGGCAGTTCGCCAATTATCTCGTAGCCAAGGGCCTGAAGCGGTCGTTTTATAGCTTCGATTGTAAAGCCCATGTCATCAGGATTTTCCTGTTCGCATACAGCCCCGACCACAGCTTTCCGTCCCTGCCCGGCCAGGCGACTGGCCCATTTTCGCGGATGGGTATTCTCAAAAGTATAAAAACAATACATCCGATCGATAAATGCCTTCATCCATGCAGTGATATTGTAGTGATGCGTAGGTGATATCAGGATCAGCCCCGCCGATTCAATAATAAGGGGATACAATGCCTGCATATCGTCCTGAAGTCCGGTACAGATTTGGTCCTTTCTACATTTCTCGCATCCGATACAGGGGGAAATATGGTAGTCTCTCAACTGTATTTCCCGATTTGGGATTCCTTCGTTATGGACGGCGGCAAGCATCGATCGGAGCAGAACATCTGTGTTCCCGCCAATCCTGGGGCTTCCGCCAATTCCGGTAACTGTACGTTTCAGGTTCTTCGCGTTGCGTGGATTCCCGGGCCGAGGCAAATTCGTCTCCATTGAGATCAGCCGATAATCCCCGTGATTTCGCCCTTGATTTGTTCTCGTACATTTTCGGGAAGATGGTATTTTGCACTCGCCAGAATCTCCTCAGCGCGCGCCTTGGCTCGCCGGGCAGTATCCTGCCGGCCGTTCTCTACCCATGTTTCCATATGTTCTCGGTCACTCAGCGCCGGCATATAGTGTTCTGAACGTAAATGTTTTCGGGTATGCTTTGAAGTAACGAAATTCCCGCCCGGTCCCGCCTTTTTAATCAAATCGAAGGCCAGCGTTTCATCGCTTACCTCTATTCCCTGTACCGCACGCATGGCCATGCCGATGATCTCATCATCCATGACGTATTTTTCAAAACTGACACTGAGTGCAAAATCCAGGAGCCCCGCAGCGTCATGAATGTAATTGGCG
>CAZDMY010000484.1:0-1852 GCA_964506405.1 uncultured Dehalococcoidia bacterium
CAGCCTGGGGAAACAATTACTACGGCCAGTGCCAGCCCCCCGACGGAAATGATTTCATAGCCGTTGCATGCGGAGGATACCATAGTGTTGCTTTAAAAGATGACGGCAGTCTGGTTGCTTGGGGATGGAATAATCAGGGACAATGCGACGTACCTACCGGTAATAATTTTGTCGCAATTGCTTGTGGAAGAACTCACAGCCTGGCCTTGAAAGATGATGGTTCGATAATAGTCTGGGGGGACCAGTATTATGATAAGCAAAAAAAGCCTCAAATAACGGATTTCAACGATATAGCATGCGGACGAAGCCACTGCCTCGCTTTAAGACAGAACGGTTCTATAGAAGCCTGGGGGCACAGTCCACCTGCATGGCAGGAAGGTAGAAGTTTTATGCTCCTGATTGCTGATGCCATACGTGATTATCATCAGCAGGTGGGTCCTGAAGGGCCTTTGCCTACAGGATTTTGGGATTTGGATATTAACGAACATGACCTGGACGGAACTTTTTTCCAATATGAAGATTTTGCTTTCAATGTTAGTAACATGGATCCGCTCAGTTTTCTTGTTATTGCGACACCAATTTCATCGCCACGCGCCCCATCATGCCCCTCTTCCGCCACTCTCGACGAACAAAATTATTGGGAACCTTCGGAGGGTGCTTTTTATCGGGTCGGTCAATGTGATGTGCCGGATGGTAATAATTTTATAGATGTTTCCGCCGGAGCCTGGCATAGTGCTGCATTGGACAACAACGGCACAATCTCGGAATGGGGGGATAATTCTTACGGCCAGTGTGATTCACCGGATTATAATGATTTCATATCCCTCGCATGCGGTGGCTGGCACACCCTCGCACTCAGATCAGATGGAACTATTTGTTCGTGGGGCAATAATATGTTCGGCCAGTGTGATGTACCCGATGGCAATGATTTTATCGACGTCGCCGCCGGCCTGTTGTATAGCATGGCACTGAAGAATGATGGTTCGATTGTTTTGTGGGGCGATAATTCCGTCGGTTGGTCGGAAGGTAAAGCGGATGTACTCAGCATCGCCACCACAATAAGGGCTTATAACAATGCCGTGTATCCGGACGGTTGTCCTCCTACAGTCATGTTTGACTGTCATGATACAAGTCTTCGATTTGCCCAAAGTGACTTGGATGGAATCGCTTTTACTTCGACCGACTTTTCGTTCACGCAGTCTTCTGTAGACCCTCTTCAGTTTAACATCGTAGCTGTAACCGGTTCGATGCCTCAAGCTCCTTCCACTCCCTTAAGTTATATACTGGATGAGGATGATAACTGGACACATGACGGCCCAGAACAGAAGCCGATTTTATACTCGCCTCCTCAGGGAAAGGGTTTTTCCACCATCGCCGCCGGATACTATCACGCTGCTGCGCTGATTGACACAAAGCCGGGCGATTTCGAACCGGATGGTGATGTTGATATGCAGGATTTCGCCGTCTTTGCCCTCTCCTGGCAAAGCACCCAACAGGATGAAAATTGGAATTCTAAGTGCGACCTCACCGCTCAATATGGCTTGATTGACTCTAACGACCTTAATGTTTTCGCTCAAAACTGGCTCTGGGCAAAATAAGACCCCCCCAAGCCACATTCAAAATCATAAATTCACAGGAATCTGAAGAGGGCGACCTGTTGCATATGTTAAATCTTCTTGCTTGGAAATATAAATTCGATTAAAATTATCCCTCACGAATATAAAGCTTCTGTTAATAAATTGAAATAATTCTGGTTTATACTCTGCCTATGCGAAAAGCGGGAACATCAATAGCGATTTATGGTGGTTTTGTCTTCTTCTCAGGAATCATTTCTTCCTGTATATTTGATGCT
>CAZDMY010000485.1:0-1847 GCA_964506405.1 uncultured Dehalococcoidia bacterium
GAGTCCTCAGTGGATTACGATAAAACGACACTGCCCTATAAAATTGTTGAACGCCCAAATGGTGACGCCGGAGTAAAGATGGGGGATAAGGACCATAGTGCCCCGGAGGTTTCGGCCATGATCCTGCAAAAGCTGAAGGCAGATGCTGAGTCTTATCTGGGCGAAAAGATCACTCAGGCAGTAATCACGGTACCGGCTTACTTCAACGACAGCCAGCGTCAGGCGACCAAAGATGCCGGCACCATCGCCGGTCTGGAGGTCCTGCGAATAATTAATGAGCCAACGGCAGCCTCGATGGCATACGGACTGGACAAGAAAAAGGACGAGACTATCGCCGTTTATGACCTGGGAGGAGGCACCTTCGATGTTTCCATCCTTGAGCTTGGAGACGGCACCTTCCAGGTGAAATCGACCAACGGGGATACCCACCTCGGGGGTGACGACCTGGATCAGCGAGTGATTGACTGGCTCTGCGAGGAGTTTAAGAAAGACCAGGGCATCGACCTAAAACAGGATCGCATGGCCCTGCAGCGGCTCAAGGAAGCGGCTGAAAAGGCCAAATCGGAACTCTCCAGCACCCCTCAAACGGAGGTTAACCTACCGTTTATTACGGCGGATGCCTCGGGCCCCAAACACATGAACATTACCATGACCCGATCGAAGCTGGAACAACTGGTGGGAGACCTCGTCGATAAGACCATCGGTCCCTGCCGCCAGGCGCTGAAAGACGCAGGTTTGCAGGCAGGCCAGATTGATGAAGTCATTCTGGTCGGCGGCCAGACCCGGATGCCGCTGGTTCAACAGAAGGTAAAGGAATTCTTCGGGAAGGAACCTCACAAAGGGGTCAACCCGGATGAGGTTGTCGCCATCGGTGCTGCAATTCAAGCAGGTGTATTGCAGGGTGACGTCAGCGATGTTCTTCTGCTGGATGTCACACCACTGACACTCGGAATCGAGACGCTGGGCGGCGTTTCCACGCCACTGATAGAGCGCAATACCACCATTCCCACCAGCAAGAGCCAGATATTCTCCACAGCGTCCGACAACCAGCCAAGTGTAGAAGTCCATGTGCTCCAGGGCGAGCGCCCTATGGCGACCGATAACCGGACCCTGGGGCGGTTCATGCTGGATGGTATCCTGCCGGCCCCACGCGGCATCCCTCAAATTGAGGTCACCTTTGATATCGATGCCAACGGTATACTGAACGTAAGCGCTAAAGACAAGGGAACCGGGAAAGAGCAGAAGATCACTATCACCGCCTCGAGCGGCCTTTCCAAGGAAGAAATCGACAAGATGCAGAAGGAAGCGGAGCAACACGCCTCCGAAGACCAGAAAAGAAAAGACGAAGTCGAGACCCGGAACACCGCTGACAACATGGCCTACCAGGCCGAAAAGATGCTCCGGGACAATGCAGACAAGGTTCCGGCGGATTTGAAAACCGAGATCGAAGGGAAGATCAGCGATGTGCGAAACGCACTCAACGGGACCGATATCGACGCCATCAAGAACTCATCCCAGCAGCTCTCCGATTCCCTGCAGAAACTGGGCTCGGCCGTCTATGAACAGGCCGGCGCAGCTTCCGGCGGCGCTGAAGAAGCTGGTGGAGCCGCATCCGGAACGGATGACGGCACGGTAGAGGGCGAATTCCGGGAAGTCTAAGCACACAATCCGGGAAATCCGGTTGAAGCAGGCAGTGTTCAAATAGAGGCGACCTTACGGCCGCCTCTATCATTCGGTGTCGTCAGTTCAACTGCCAAATGGACATCATCAAATGCATCATGCGTGATCGCCGGATTCATTTTGTTTTCATCTTTGTCTGATATTCTCTCCTCTGCAAATAGGCATAA
>CAZDMY010000486.1:0-1846 GCA_964506405.1 uncultured Dehalococcoidia bacterium
TACCGGTGGAAAAGCACCCCGCGTGGCGCTTCCACCGACCCGACCCCCATCCCCGCACGCACCTGGACCACCGGTTTCTCCGGCTCGATTCCCGTGTGCAACAGATCGTCAATGAGGACCAGCGCATGCTCGGTTACCTGGATGCATTCCACCAGTTGGGCAATATTGTTCATGTAGGGATTGCAACATCCTTTCTTCAACCCGAACCGGCGGGCAGTTTCTGCGGCACCCGGCAGAAGCAGGTCGGCATTTAAACTGAACCTGGCTAACGCCCCGACGGCATACGATTCCCGGTGCCACCGTGCCCATTTGGCGGTGGACTGATCACAGACATATTCGTTGGCCACGTCTTCGAAATGGTGGATATCGACCGTGCCTTCGATATCGGTGCTCCCGACCTGCCCGTGATAGAAGGTGTAAACGCCGGGCTCTACCAGGGCAACGTATTCGGTATCCCGCTCGAAGACTGGAAGCTTATCGACGGCGCTCAATACCAGGTCCGAGAGGGCCTCCAGTTCCGGCATCACAGCCTGAATGGATTTCTTCAGCCCGCGGAGCCGGTCCTCCGAGGGCAAAAGGGCAAATCCGCCCGGAACCAGGCTTACCGGATGGGTCATTCGGCCGGCAATCAGTTCCATCCACTCATTGGCTGTGCGGTGAATACGAATCACCGTCCGGACCGCCTCCGGGTGTGAGGATGCCAGCGGAATCACGGAAGGGACTCCCAGAAGGTCGGGCGCTACCAGGTAGCCCAGGTGAAGGCTATGGCTCTCAAGCTGTTCGGCATAGTGGGCCAGCAGCCGAAGGCGGTCGGTTTGTTCGGACACCGAGATACCCATCGCGTCCTCGACGGCTTTGATGGCCGCCAGTGAATGGGCCACCGAACAGATACCGCATATTCGGCTGACGATGGGCTGAATTTCGTCCCACCGCCGGCCCCGGACCATCGCTTCGAAGAAGCGGGGGGCTTCCGGCACCTGCCACTGAACCTCCTCGATCCGGCCGTCGCTGGCACGGACCACGATACTACCGTGTCCTTCAACACGTGTGACATGATGCACTTCGATATGCTTGCGATTGCTCACAGGGTCAACTCCTGATCCGTTCCGAACAAGCTCATCCGGCTCTTCAAGTCCGCTACGGTTTTTCCGTACTGGCTCATAACCTCCCTGGCGGCATCGATGTTGGCATCCTCTACATAGCCCCGGCACCCGTAACACCAGAACCCGCCGGAAGGACATTTGGCCTCGCATCCGGCTCGGGTTATGGGACCCAGGCAGATCTCGCCGTAGTGATAGAGGCAGGGATTGCCTTTCAGCTTGCATTCCACACAGACCGGATAGGTGGGAACGAACGGCTTCTTACCGATTAACAGCGCCCGGAGCATACGTGCAAACTCCCGGTTATTGATCGGGCACCCATGCACTTTCCAATCCACTTTGACCACTTCATCCAGCGCTTTTACCGGTGCGGTATCCAGATGCGGCTTATCCGCCGCTTCGCCGTAAACGGTTTGTCTGACATCCTCCATGTCGAATCGATTCTTAAGCTTATTGATCCCACCGATGGTCGCGCAGGCCCCTAGAGCAATCAGCGTTTGGGAATGTGCCCGGATGGTCTTGAGCCGCTCCTCATCCGCAGGCCGGGTGATGGAACCTTCTACGATGGCGATCTGGTACTGATCGCTCTTGTCGGAACTCGCCTCCCGCCATTCGACCGGATTGACCACCGAGATCAGGTCCAGCAAATCCTCCTCGAGGTTGAGTATCTGAAGCTGGCATCCCTCACAGCATGCGAAATCGAAAACGGCAATGGCCGGCCGGTTCATTGTAGTGCCTCCGGTACT
>CAZDMY010000487.1:0-1841 GCA_964506405.1 uncultured Dehalococcoidia bacterium
CGGAGTTCGTCGGTAAGATGCAGTTCTATCTGACGGCGCTGGACCGGCAGATTCGCCAGGAAGATGAAAGCCCTTCCATCGGCATCATCCTTTGTAAGGAGAAGAATCGCACGATCGTGGAGTATGCCCTGCACGACGCCCGAAAGCCTATCGGCGTGGCCACCTATCGCATGGTCAAACGCCTGCCGGAGAATCTGAAAGGCGAGTTGCCCTCACCTGCGGAAATATCGAGATTGCTGGAGGCCATTGAATGACTGATCAGCAATCACGAATCAGCAATCGCAAATCGATCTATGATTTCATGGCCATTCCCGATGCTTGCCATCTCGGCAAGCGTGTATTCAAGAAGCTGTTCCATGAGAACGCCAAACTCAGTGCGACAGACAAGAAGGCGTTCCGCGAGGATATTGACACCATCACCTGGGAGTACACGCTGAAGCCGTCAACGATCCAGATACAACCTTACGAGGACGACCAGCGCGAATATCATGAGGTGGCAGTTCTTCATGTAAACCTCAAAACCCAAAGACGAACCGCACGCATTGCGGAGATCATGCACCGGGCGATTCCCTACCCATTGCTTATCTTGTTCGAATTCAAGGAGTTAGAAGTTAGGAGAGAGGAGTTAGAATATCATGGGAAAGACCCGGCAGGCGAAACACTAACTCCTAACTCCTCAATTCTACATTCTCAAATCGCCTTCAGCACGGCACACAAGCGGTTCAACCATGCGGAAAAGGGAGCCATTGTGGCCGAAGACTTTGTCTTCACCGATTGGATCGACCTCTTGAACGTGTCAACGGTACAGAGGGACTTCATGACCAGTCTGACTATCTCCGCCTTGCCGCACACGCATTTCTTCGCGTTTTATGCGGCCATCGTGCACCGGCTCGTTGCGCTGGACTGCGCGCGCCTGACCGGTGAATACCGCCTGGAGTCATTAACAGACAAACGCCAGGAACGACA
The DNA here is from genome assembly GCA_964506405.1 of uncultured Dehalococcoidia bacterium. Classification (GTDB taxonomy): domain Bacteria; phylum Chloroflexota; class Dehalococcoidia; order SZUA-161; family SpSt-899; genus JBGLNL01. The sequence goes on from CAZDMY010000487.1 coordinate 967, forward strand.
AAAGCTGCTGGCTGCCTGCCATGCCTTGGAAAGCCGGATAGAAGAGCTCAGGACAGCGATAAAAAAGGAAACCCAGTTCAACCGGCAGGTGGAGCTGAACACGCAGATGAAGGAATTGGAGAAGGAGTTGGGAAAAAGAATTAAGGAGTTAGGAGGTAGAAGTTAGAATGAGGGAACCGGCAAAATCCTTTCAGGATCTTATCGTATGGCAGAAGGCGCATGCCTTTACGCTGTCGGTTTATCGATGCACGAAGGCATTTCCGGTCGACGAACGCTTCGGTTTGACCAGCCAGTTCCGACGGGCAGCCGTATCTATTCCGGCGAACATTGCGGAGGGCTTTCGCAAGCGCTCGGACGCCGATAAAGCACGGTTCCTCAACATAGCGGAAGGTTCTCTTGAAGAATGCCGCTACTACCTGATACTGGCCCGTGATCTCAAATATGCCGATACTGGCGCTCTCTGGGAGCAGAGCGAAGAGGTCGGCCGTTTGCTGAACGGCTACCGCTCCGCCATTCTAACTCCTAACTCCAAGATTCTAAATTCTGAAAGGGACTTTTAACATGGAAAAATTGGACCCGAAAACAGACGGTGCGACGCCGGACATCGTCGAGCAGAACATCGAGAAAATGAAGCCGGTTTTTCCCGACGTATTCACCGAGGGCAAGGTCGATCTCGATGCGTTGCGCGAGACGCTCGGCGACTACGCCGACGAGCGCCAGGAACGATACAGTTTCACCTGGAACGGCAAGAGCAAGGCCCGAATGATCGCCCAGACGCCATCCACTGGTACGCTCCGGCCCTGACCGGAGGAATCGCTGAATTGGGACACCACGCAGAACCTTTTCATCGAAGGCGACAACCTGGAAGTGCTCAA
>CAZDMY010000488.1:0-1835 GCA_964506405.1 uncultured Dehalococcoidia bacterium
CCCTCCGGCCATCGGGTTTTGCATATCCACCTCGGCAGGAGAAAAGGTGACGCGGGTCCGGATGTTCGGATTCCCCTCCACCTCCATGGTATAACCGTGAAACAGGGGCCAATCCGGTTCCAGGCCTTTACCTGCCTTCCAGACTACATCAAGTTGAATAACCGGCTCATTACCGACCATCCCGCTCCAGATGCACTTCTGCCCGGCAATCGTACCGGCGGGGACTGGAAAACCGAAAAATTCCCGGTCATCCGGAGTTATGGCATGTTCATAATCAAATCGTTTTTCCGTAACCGGAATCCCCAGCATATCGGCCATCATGTCGATGCATTCGCTGTAAGTTGCCAGCGCCAGTCTATTGATCTCGGCCCATTGCTCCTGTGGCGGTTGTCCCCAGCCCAGGTTGGCGAAATTGGCGAATGCTTCGTAGTGGCTGAGATCCACGGATTCCAGAAAGCGCACGCGCCGAAAACCGCGGCTCGCAGTGGCCATAAGAGCCGCGATGAAAGGCGCAAAACCGGGGAAAATGCCACTGCCAAACAAAGTGGCGTTGCCTTTCCGGGCAGCTTCTATCAATCGGTTGCGCTGATCGGAGCCCAGCGAGGTGCCGGTGACAAAATAGCTGCAAACCATGTTGAGTCCCGCTTCCAGAATGCGAACCATTTCATCGATATCGGGCCAGTTGGGCATATAGCAGACGCAGTCGGCCCCCGATGCCAGGAGAGAATCAACATCGTCGGTCGCCTTGATGCCGATCGGATTAATACCACAGAGATCCCCGATATCTTTACCCACTTTGTCTTTACTCCAGGCATAGGCTCCCACCAGTTCCAGCTCCGGATGTGATAAAATCCCTTTCACGGCTTCTTTCCCAACATGTCCGGTCGTCCACTGAATTACTTTACAGGTCATTCTTGCCTCCGAAAATTGGGGTGAGTTCCCGCCTGTACCTGGGGCCATGCAATCACTGGTTTTCTCGCAGGCCATAAACCGAAAGGATGGCCACCGCGATATCACAGATCTCTCCGCGAAGGGATTCCGGCTCCAGCACCTCCACCCTTTCTCCCCAGCTCAGTACCCAACTTATGAATTCGATATTGAGGAGCACTTTCAGTTCCACGATCACCGAGCCGTCCATCCGGCGTTCCACCTTCTGGGATTGATGCCAGACCGATTCCTCGAATAGCATGCCGATCTCCGGGGCAAATTTAAGCCTTACCTTCCGGGGCTCGCCGCCCGTGAATATGCCCCATGAGTAACTCAGGAAAGCGGTGGCATCGAAATCGGGCGGGATATGGTATTCGTTATCGGTCATCCGGATACTTCTAATGCGCTCGATCTTGAAGGTGCGCAGCTTCTGCCGGTAGTGGCAGTAGGCGATCACATAGCTGGCATGGTCTTCAGCGGCCGGCTCGATGAAGTAGGGATCGATATCCCTTTCCGTGATCTTTGTCCCGCCGAGCCTGAGGTATTTGATCCGGGCAGTGCGCTGCTTAACCCAGCATTTAGCCAGGGTGCTCATTATGAAGAGATAATGCTCATCTTTTTTCTGCTTTTCCAGCCAGGTGATGGTGTTCTCAATCTGTTCCTTGAGCAACGGACTCTTGATCACCGACCTGAGCTTATCAAAGGTCATACAGATATTAGGTTCGTAGCGCTGGGTATGTTTGGCCATGAGCCGCGTGGCCAGGAAGATGTTCATCACCTCGGGGAGGCTGAAGCTGACCGGGGGAAGGAAATAACCGGATTCGATTCCTCGTTTTCCCTTGTGCTCCCACATGGGCACCCCCACCTCAAACTCCAGGGCCTTCAGATCACGGTATGTTGTTCGAACG
>CAZDMY010000489.1:0-1807 GCA_964506405.1 uncultured Dehalococcoidia bacterium
TTTGAATAAACACCTTTCAAGCTGTCATCACGAGGAGTCCGCCGCGGCGGACGGCCTCGCAATCACAGGCAATGCAGAGTGATCATAACCGGTAGGTATTATCCGAAAGGGTGCCCACTGCCTCCGGCTTTTCAATATGCATCTGGTCTTCCGCCCCACCCCTGGTACAGAAGTACTGCCAGCGCAGGGCCATATCGCTTGCTACCTGGCAATCCGGGCAGATACACTGTTTTTCCTCGGTGATGATCTCGCTCTTGCCTGCACCGCAGAAGAAAAGAGATTCTTCACCTGTGCCCGTGTAGGAAGGACATTGAGCACAAATGCATTTCTCTTTTGCTTTATCCATGACTTTTTGCTTGTCTTCCGGTGACAGCCTGGTGAGATTGTCCAGGAATTCCTCATAATTTTTCGGTTTCTCCATCATCTTCCTCCTTATAAGGTTAGTAAAAGTTCAGCTTACAGCCACATCTTTCTGCGATTGCCATAAGCCATGGATATTACAATAAGATGTGGCCAGCAACGTTCCCGGCTTGCTGATCTTCAGCGAAGCCGTTACCTCATGGTTGGTATAAACCGGTCCGGTATCCGGACCCTCCGTCGATTCTCCATGGGCGGTGAACTGGAAACGGCCCACCTGATATGGGAACTTGTCCCCCTGAGGGTGGAAGTAAAGATCGATCCAGCGAATATGGTGTTCGGTTTTGTTGGGATGAGCTACCTCCTTCCCCAAAGTGACCTGCACTTTGAAAACCTCGCCGGCCTTCACCTGATCGGGGCAATCGATGACCGGGACGTGTTTTTCCGTCTTCCAGTCTGCTGTTTGAAACAGCTCTCCCATCTTGGTTGCGGTAGTACCATCCATAGTTATCCTCCTTATACATTTGTATTTACGAAAACAGCGACATCCGCCGCAGGTTTCAACCTTCGAGTTTTTTATTTAAGAACTCTGAAACTTATCTTTTTGTAATCAAAAAGAATATTGCTCATGTGTTTTTGGCGCAGCTAAGCCCCATCCAGGCTGTGGTGTTCGGCTTTGACAAACCAACTGGCCGGGTCGGTCAGGTATTCCCGGTAATCTACCAGGGAAAGGTAATGCCCGCGCTCCTCATTCATTAAGGCCTTAAAGAAACTTCGCTCGAACTCAGTTTCGGCTTCAGTGCTCTGTTTTTGGTAAAACAACCGGGTCTTTTCCTCCAAATCGAGTGCCATCCGAATGGCATCAAATTCATCCTGAGCTATCTGCTTGCGTGGCTCGATGTCTTTCTGCGCCCAGGCAAATATTGAGTTGATTCTTTTACCCGCATCAAATAGATTTTCGATTGTCGCAGGCGTTTGGCCGGATTTCAAAGCGTTGGCGATCTCCAATGCCTTTACTGCATGGAAATCCTCTTCCCGAGCTAATCGGGCAAAAAGCTTCTGCCCGAATTGATCGCCCGATTTTTCCCCGGCCTTCAGATAAAACTCCTTCCCTTCGATTTCCATGCCCACAGCGATTTCCAGCGGATCCCTTTTAACCTCTTTTTGAAGCGCCATAAGTTAACCCTCCCCATTTGTGTGCATTGATTCCAATTTAATCGTTTGAGAAACCGAACGGTATCCGTATATTTCCGTAGATATTGGGGGAAGAGTACCTAATCGATTGAAGATTTTCCCGCAGGGGATGCTATTGTATCCGGTTTGACGGTTTGGTAGCCTGGAGGCCGACATTTTGCAGTGTCATCACGAGGAGGCCGGCAGGCCGACGTGGTCGCTAGATGCGCTGCGGCGTATGATCTCCCTGATCAACCGGAGATTGCCATCCGCCGCG
>CAZDMY010000490.1:0-1807 GCA_964506405.1 uncultured Dehalococcoidia bacterium
GAAGAGGTTTGCGGCGGACTGGTATTTCGAGAACGTAACCGAAGATCCGGAACCGTTTCCTAGAACGAAGAGCGAACGGGTGGCGGTAGTTGGTGGCGGGCCTACGGGGCTTGCTTGCGCTTACTTTCTAGCGCAGATGGGGTACGGGGCCAATGTTTTCGAAGCGTTACCTATAGGCGGCGGGATGCTTTCGGTAGCCATTCCGGCCTTTCGACTGCCGAATGAGATTATCCAGAAGGAGATCGACCACATCGCAAAAAAAGGCGTGGAGATTAAGTATAATTCGCCGATCAATACCAATTTTACGGTTGATGACTTGCTCAAGAAGGAAGGGTTCAGTGCGGTCTTCATCGCCGCCGGTGCCCAGCGAAGTCAGCGCGTAGGCATACCCGGTGAAATTGAAGGCCTCGACGGATTCTACTATGGTCTGCAATTCCTGCGCGATGCCAAGCTCGGCCGGCCGGTTCATATGGGTAAGAAGGTGGCCATCATCGGGGGCGGGAATGTGGCCCTGGATACGGCTCGAAGCGCGCTCAGATTGGGTGCTGAGGAGGTGAATCTCTATTACCGTCGCTCCCGGGAAGAGATGCCGGTCACCGAAGTCGAGTACGACGAGGCGGTGGCTGAGGGCATCAGGATGAACTTTCTCGCCAGCCCTACCAGGATCGTCAATGATAACTGGAGGATAACGGGCCTGGAGTGTGTCAAGATGCAGTTGGGGGAACCGGACGAAAGCGGCAGGCGCCGGCCAGTTCCCGTCGAAGGGACGGGGGTTTTTGTCGAAGCAGACACGGTCATTGCTGCAGTGGGACAGGCACCTGATATGTCCTTCCTGCCGGCGGACAGCGCCCTGGAGAGAACCCGTTGGGAAACCTTGAGCGTCGATAGCAATACCCTTTCGACCAACATACCCGGCGTCTTCGGCGGCGGCGATTTTGTGACCGGACCGGGAATGGTTGTGGAAGCGATTGCGGCAGGCAGACGAGGGGCATTGGCTATCGATAAATATCTGCGCAAAGACGATACTCCGGTACGTATGTACGATTTAAGAACCGAGGTCTTCCGAGAACCTGTCCCGGAGCAGGAAGAGGAAGAAGAATGGAAACCCGAGCCGCGTACAGAGATGCCACTCCTTTCGCCGGATGAGCGTAAAGAAAGTTTCGATGAGATCGAACTGGGTTTTTCTGAAGAGAGGGCCCGAGCCGAGGCTAGAAGATGCTTAAGGTGCGACCTGGAAACTTAGGGGGAAGATATGAAATCGATCACCAGCCAGAAACCGTTCGAGGAGATACAGGGGTATCTCGAAACGTTCGATCGATTATTCATCATCGGTTGTGGAACCTGCACTACCATGATGAAGACAGGTGGCGTGGATGAGGTGGCCGAGATGAGCGCACAGCTTCAGGATGCCGGAAAGCTGGTGACGGGAACCTCCGTGCTTCCCACTGCTTGCGATGAAATGACTAGTGCTACCCTGAATGAGCATAAGGACGCAATTGAAGCGGCAGATTGCCTGCTGATCATGTCGTGCGCGCTCGGGGTGCAGAAAGTGGCGCAGTATATCGAGAAACCGGTCGTTCCCGGCGTCGATACCTTGTTTATCGGAGTCGAGGATATCCCTGGGGTATTCAAGGAAGCCTGTGATCAGTGCGGTCAATGTATCCTTGGGGAAACAGCTGGGATATGCCCCATTACAGCCTGTCACAAGGGATTGTTAAACGGCCCATGTGGCGGGACAAACAACGGGATGTGCGAAGTGGATAAGGACAAACCTTGTGCCTGGACCCTGATATACCAGCGCCTGGAG
>CAZDMY010000491.1:0-1806 GCA_964506405.1 uncultured Dehalococcoidia bacterium
TCAGTGTTACCCGCTCGGCTGATAATGACAACTGATTCTCACAATAGAACACGGTATGATGTTAAACCAAAGTCCCCTCTCAAGAGGGGAACTTGAAAAGCCTATATTTTATTCAATAGCATGAAATTCAGTGTTACCCGCTCGGCTGATAATGACAACTGATTCTCACAATAGAACACGGTGTGTTGTTAAACCAAAGTCCCCTCTCGAGAGGGGACTACAGGGGTGTGTCATCCGTTTCTGTTAGGGCTATAAACCATGAGACGCAAAATAACCCCATATAATCCAAAACTCAAACAACTTGCACGTAAACTGCGAAAGAATATGACCCTGGGCGAAGTTCTCCTCTGGCAACAAATCAAAGGAAAGCAAATGAAAGGGTATGATTTCCATCGCCAGAAACCTATTGGCAATTATATTGTGGATTTTTACTGCAATGAATTGAATCTTGCGATTGAAATAGATGGGCAAAGCCATGACGAAAAAGCTACCGAGGATCAAACAAGGCAACAACGCTTAGAATCGATGGGAGTACATTTTCTAAGATTCAGTGAACGCGAAATCAGGCAAAATATCGAAGGCGCGATATTTGAGATTCACTCATGGATTGAGGAACACACCCCTGATCAGTCTCCAGAGGGGAAATTTAAAGGAACTCAGCAATGATCAAAGAAAAAATCATGTTCCCGTGCGAAGATATTTACCTGGAAGGTGTACTGTGGCTGCCTGAAGGTGATGGCCCGTTCCCGGCAGTCGCCCTCTGCCATCCGCATCCGCTATATGGCGGAAGCATGAATGTCGATATGGTACATCAGGTTTGCGTAGCACTGGGGGAACATTCCATCGCCAGCCTGCGTTTCAACTTCAGGGGGGTGGGGAAAAGCGAGGGACATTATGATAACGGTGTGGGGGAACAAAAGGATGTGAAAGCGGCCCTATCGTTACTTGAAAACAGGGCAGAAGTGGATTCATCTCGACTGGGTTTATGCGGATATTCATTCGGGACGATGGTCAGTATCCCCGTCGCTGACGAAGACGATCGTGTTCAGGCATATGCGGGGATTTCCGCTTTCTTCATTGCCCCCAATCTGCTCCAGGAATTCCTGAAACCAAAATTCTTTGTTCACGGCAATAGAGATGAGTTCATTCCATATAAAGAAGCACAAAAAAATGTCGAAGGCCTTCCGCAGCCAAAGGAGTTCGTGTTAGTCGAAGGAGCAGATCACTTCTGGGGATATCATACCGGTGAAGTGGCTGCAATTGTGGGCAGGTTTTTCACAGCCGGTCTTAAATGAGTATCACCCACATCACAATACCGAGAAACACCTGGTAGATGATCCAGCCCACGATACAGGTACCCAGAGCACGCCAGGTGCCGAAATCCAGGGCCTGGCGCACCGCAATAACGACAGCAATCAAAGTCCATATCGAAACAGCCAGCGATACGATCCAGCCTAGAAAAGGGATAAATACCAGTATTCCGAGCACCCTGGGGGAATTGGCGAAGCCGATGGTACGCAGTAGCTCACCTATGGTTGCGGAAGTATGTGGTCCTTTGAAAAGCGTGGTCCCGATGGCGTAAGCCATGACCGACATCACCAGCCAGCCGGCAATTGAAGCCGCCAGCCCGATAACCAGTCCGACCCAGAACTCAGGAGCATCTTCCGTCCATCGGCTTAGAATCGCAGTCCCTACGCCGCTTGAGAGGCTGGCGACCAGCACCGCGGCGAACGCCTGCCGGGTAGCGGAAGTATCCGCCTCCACTTCCTCGTATAGATCCACCTCCAATTTGGCGGCACGGATCAT
>CAZDMY010000492.1:0-1805 GCA_964506405.1 uncultured Dehalococcoidia bacterium
GTAAACCACCATTTGTTCAAGCAGGTTCTCCGCATCGCGCAGACTGCCGGTCGAGCTTTTAGCGATCAGGGCCAGCGCTTCCGGTTCGATGGTAATACCTTCTTCCTGGCAAATATATGCCAGACGACCGATCATGGCACTGAGCGGGATGCGCCGCAAATCGAAACGCTGGCAGCGGGAGGTGATGGTGGGAGGAACCTTATGCACTTCGGTGGTGGCCAGCACGAAAATCACATGAGCCGGCGGCTCCTCCAGGGTTTTCAGCAGAGCATTGAACGCGGAGGTGCTCAGCATGTGCACCTCGTCAATTATGTACACTTTATATTTGGCGCTATTGGGTGCGTAATTGACCTTTTCCTTCAGGTCCCGGATATCGTCCACGCCGGTATTGGAAGCAGCGTCGATCTCGATCAGATCTACGGCGCGTCCCTCGTTGAATGCCTGGCAACTGGCACACGCATTGCAGGGCTCGCCGGATCGATTGTCCAGGCAATTGACCGCCTTGGCCAGGATCCTGCCCGTGCTGGTTTTACCGGTACCTCGCGGACCGAAAAAGAGGTAGGCATGTGCCATTCGCCCGGAGGATAGGGCATTCAGCAGTGTCCGTGTCACAGGGTCCTGCCCTGCCACCTCTGCCAGAGTCCGAGGCCGCCACTTGCGGTAGAATACCTCAGGCATCAGGGGTGTTCCTCACGATGTAAAACCCCCTTCCCGTGGGTGGCGGTAGCACTGATGGCGGCGTCGATCTGGGCGAGCATCTCGTCTTTTTCTTGGGGCAGTTTGCCGTTGATGGGGAGGAAATTGGATACATGATCGCTGACGAATTCCGAATGTACCTCCAGCAAATCAATGAGTAATCTTTCCTCACGTAATACGCTTTCGAGCGAGATCTGCCGGAATTCCCCGCGGTCTATGGCATCCTGCAAAGGTGTTCCCGGGAAAGCGATGAGTGTGCGCACCCGGATGAATTCCGGATCGATCGCATTAAGCACTCGCGCCGTTCCGCGTGCATGTTGCTTCCACTTGTCCTCACCCCCCATACCCAGGATCACATATTCCGAAAGGGAGATGCCGGCTTCCCGGATGCGCCTTCCGGCCTCGATCATTTCATCGGCAGTAGCACCCTTGTTGACGAACTCCAGCAGTTCCTCATCGCCGGTTTCGAGCCCCAGGTGCAAACGCGAAAGCCCTGCTTCCCGGAGTTGTTTCAACTCGTCGTCGGTTTTTCTCAAGGCTGTTTTCGCTCGGGCATAACTGGTCACTCGCTCCAGTGTCGGGAAGGCTTGATACATGGATTTGAGTATCTCGATAAGGTCCGGCGTTTTCATAATCAAGCTGTCGGAATCGCCGATAAATGCGGTTTTCACCCCTTCGTTTGTGAGCCAGAGGATACCGTTTGAAGCCGCCACGCGGTCAAGCTGATCTGAGTAACCGTTTTCCCGAGCCCAGGCTGCTATCTCGTCTGCAAGCTTTTTCATATTGAGGATATCCTGTTTGACATCCTCTACCGCCCTTATTTCGAGTTTCTTGCGATCCCAATGGACACCGTAGCAAAACGCGCACTTGTTCCACGAGCAGTAGCGCGTGGCTCGAACCAGCAGTGATTGCGCTTCGCTGGGAGGCCTGAACGGGGGTGTTTCGAACTGGATCATTTCAAATTCATCATATCAAGGGGCTGGAGGGGGGTCAAGAAAACGAATGCCGGCTATCGCAACTGGTAAAGTGTGCCATCCGGTTCGATCCAGTACCCGTAACGAGCCCTGTCCGCCCCCAGGATCATGTTTAAAGGCGTAATGCTCCCACTT
>CAZDMY010000493.1:0-1795 GCA_964506405.1 uncultured Dehalococcoidia bacterium
ATCTCCCAGGAATTGGATGTCGCAGGTGATTGCGGGGACGCTGCCCCTGATAACCTTTATGAAGTTGATGTAAATGGCGATGATATAGCTGTCGAGATTTTCGACCACGTAAAGGTTGATGGCAGCAGCTTTACCAAGGGTGCCACAGCCGAAGTGACCGCCAAAGGCTTTTCACCGGGTGCGACGTTGCATGTGACCGGCGGATTTGCCGGCAGTGCCGTGGTTGAATCCGATGGCACGGTAGTCTTCGATTGCATAGTCACAGGAGAACAGGTACAATTGCAGGCTCAGGATACCACCGGCCGGAAGGCCTGCATTCCGTGGGCAGGTAACTTTTACTTGCTCCCCACTCTTATAGTGGAGCCTGATGAAGGGATTGTCTGCACGCCGGTGGACATCAGCGGTTATAACTATACCGGTACGCCGACACAAATACTTATCGGTGGTCAGCCCCTCTATTCGGGCACATTAACCATGATGGATATGGATGCAGATGGCTCCAAAGACGATTTCAGGGTTATGAACGTGTCTATACCGAGAACGCTCAAGGGTGGTAAATACGAAATTCAGGGTGGTGCGGGAAGAACTCACTTCACCGTAGATTACAAACAGATAACCATTACCCCTCCTGCAGGACCGCCCGGCACCGAGATCACCATCGAGGGGTCCGGTTTCTGCCCCGAGGATGATGATGGCTGGGCGATTATAATGTATGGAAGTACCACAGGCGGCACGGTCACTCACACGCCAATTGAGGTCTACAGCAATGGTGAATTCACCACCACCGGGCATATCCCCTGGGAAGCAGGTGGGGGTTTGCATGGGGTTATGATTATCTTTGACCCGGATGACCATGTTTTAAATCAGAGTCCCAACGAAATATCTGTCCAGGGGATGTTTACGGTCACTGGCCCAGAACTGAACGTATATCCGGATATCGGTCCATTCGGCTACGATGTTACGCTCAACAGTGCCAGCTTCGGACCGGAGGCCGCCGGAGCGGTTCCGGAGCTATGGGTGAATTACCAGCCAGTGCCCGGGGTTGCGCTGACACCATTATCGCCCACAGGTCACCTGGTTTCGCAAACCATCACAGTAAGCGGCTCGAACAATTTCGTACTAGGAGTGAATATTGTCGAAATTCGAGTCGAAGTCTACGGCCAAATGCGAAGCGCTGCGACAACGTTTGAAGTAGTCGAATGCATACCCATCGAGCATGCCCTGGATACTATCTCGGATAAGTGCGTCCGGGTCTGGACCTACGATGCCCCACATCAGCAATGGAGGGTATATCAACTCGGACTGCCCGGCTGGATAGAAATGATCGAGTGCCTGGAAACAGGTCAAGGGTACTGGATTGAAGTCACTGAGGATTGCACGCTAGTTTACAATGCAATTGAATTTGAGTTGAAATCAGGATGGAATCTGATCGGCTGGGTCCTGTAAGTGCCAGTCGATAAAATGTAGGGGACTTGATATGAAAAAATCAATCCTGACCGCGATCGTTGTTTCAGTACTACTGCTTGCCTGGCCCATTTCGGCAGCGGCCCAGCCCAATGTGCATGGGTTCTATGGAGACGTACAACTGGAGGGCGAGAACGTACCCGATGGCACACTTATCACCGCGATGATCGGCAGCCAGTTCGTCGCAACTGTCGAGACGGAGTCTTCACGCTATACCATCATGGTAGCCGGAGATTTTACTGATGAAGAAATCACATTCACCATCGGAGATGAACCTGTACCAGCATTGGAATCTGTCATTTGGGCCGCTGGCGAATTCGATCTGCTGGAC
>CAZDMY010000494.1:0-1120 GCA_964506405.1 uncultured Dehalococcoidia bacterium
TCAACAGGCTCCAGTTCGAAATTTACATACACTATCATCTGCGAACCGATGATTAAGCTCCGGGAAGCATCACTCCCGCTGATATCACCCCCCCAGCTTTCGAATCTGTAACCGTCGGCAGGAACCGCAGTCAGTTCGACGATCGTGCCACCCGTGTATTGGCCGCCCGGCGGGGCCAGATTCACCGTTCCGCCTTCAGACGGGACTGGAACAACCTCAAGCTGATATATTATCGGCGTCGGACTTGAAGCCGGCGGTTCAGAGGTGGGAGGCACGCTATCCTTGCCGGTTTTGAATGTCAGATCATTTCCGAAGGCCGTCACGCCCCCTCCACTCGCTTTGGCACGAAAATGGTATTTTGTGTCGCTGTCTAGTCCGGAAAGGTTTGCGGTAAACGGCCCGGTGTCGCTCATCTGACCAGCGCTTATGGTATTTCCGTAGGAACTGGTTGTGCCATACTCAAAGGAAACAGTGACACTATCAGCACTGCCCGGATCCTGCAAATTGCCGTTTAATACCGCCGAGCTCTTGCTAATGGCAGTGGCATTCCGGGTGGTTACCTGCAATTGACCGGCATCAACGGAACTGATTTCCACCGATTTATCGCCCGTCACGTTTATCGTCGCTTCCGCCCCGGATTCGGTGCTCGTTCCCTTGAAGACACCGCTGAAATAATGGGTTCCGGGCGTATTTGAGGCAACCACTTCATAGGTAAACGCCTCAAACTCCTCCATGAACTCAAACGTGATATCCCGGCCTGCCTGGTTAACGGAACCGATTTCTTCACTTTCGCTTCCATCCACATAAGTGAACCCCTCCGGCAGGGTCTCGATCACCCAGCCAGGCTCAATGCCGGCACACGAGAGTGTTACCTGAAACTGTTCGCCCGGTTCCACCGGATCATCCGGCAGAGTCCGCACAGCATTAATATTATCGGGAACTGGTGCGTATGATTGAACTGTTATCTCCCGGCTGCCACCGACCGGGATGACGGCATTACCTGCATTGGAATCCGTCACCGTTCCGGAAAACGTATAAACGCCGTCGAAATTTGAGGCGATCACATCATAGGAGAACGAAGCCGGCGTGCACTGGCCGCCGAGTGCGCCAATATAAATAA
>CAZDMY010000494.1:1130-1787 GCA_964506405.1 uncultured Dehalococcoidia bacterium
ATTAAGATTCCAACGATCAGGTTCAGTTATTCTCCAGTATGCTGCTTCATCTACTAACGGAATCCTGATTGATGCCGGCATATATGAATCCCTGGGGTAACTTCTCCTCGATACCTCCGTTAACCAGGTTAGTGGTAATATCCACCGTAAAACGCTCTAAAGGCTGGGCCTGGGAGGGAAGGGTTCGAGTGGCAAAAGTGCCATCTGCGGTGGCAGAAGAACCGACTGCTATCTGCACAACTCCAAGTAAAACTGCACTGAAAATAAGCGCCAGGATAATCCTGGCAATCAAATGAATCCTTACCTGCTTCACTGTATCCTCTCCTGACATGTTAGTATCCTTATTTTCTACAAAAGTATCTTATCATTTCTACCCACCACCTTGCCAGTGGAATACTGTTAATACGTATATCAATAAGAAAGCGCCCCTTCACCATAAATGAGAGGGGCGCTTTGAAGTTGATTCTTTGATCTGCTTACTTACTCAACCGGTTGTTTTTTCTTCTGATAGACCAGGAAGAAGTAAGCCAGGCCAGCACCGATTATCAGCACCGCCAGTATGGGCCCAATAATCACCCAGACATTGGTTCCTTCATCACCATCCCCATCTGCAGGTACCGTTGTGGGTGGTGGTGTCGTCGGCTCGGGTGTTCCTGT
>CAZDMY010000495.1:0-1786 GCA_964506405.1 uncultured Dehalococcoidia bacterium
GTGCCTATTCCTCAACCGAACGCCCAGCTTCCGTGAATCGTGGTTCCTTTACCTTCCCGTGAATGAATGGAAAAAGACCCTCCGAGGAGCTCGCATCGCTCTTCCATGCTGGAAAGCCCGATCCCCTGTCTGACCTTGTCCGGAATGAAAGCCTTCTCTGTGTCGAACCCGCAGCCGTCATCCTCGATCGTCAGTTGGATATTCCCATTTCGATGTGTCAGGGAAAGACTCATATTCTCAGCACCGCTGTGCTTGGCCACATTGGTGAACGCCTCCTGCGTAATCCTGTATATTACAATTTTCAACGCTTCAGGCACGTCACTCTCATCGATTTCGATCTCCCAGCTGGTTTCGATGTTCTTCTGCTGATTTTGAAACTCACGGCAGAGTGAGCGAAGGGCAGGGCCTATGCCGAGATTATCCAGAACCGAAGGTCGCAGGTTGTGCTGAATCCTTCCCAGTTCTCTGATGCAACCCTTGACCAAGCCCTTTATCTCTTTCAGGGTGATGCTCTCGGAGGCCGGTTGTCCTTTCTTGACGTCCTCGAGCTTGCTTTCCAAGGCCATTTTGATGGCCATGAGATGGCCGCCCAGACCGTCATGGAGGTCCAGAGCGACATTCCTTCTCTCAGTTTCCTGCGCCTCCATAAGTCGGCTTGTCAGATGCCGAAGCCTTTCTTCTATCTTCTTCCTCTCAGCAACTTCCGCTTCCAGCGCTCTGTTGGCGGATTCAAGCTCAAACGTGCGTTCCTTAACGCGTAGTTCGAGTTCATCACGTGCAGATCGAAGCTCCTTCTCCGCTTGCTTGCGCTTTGTTATGTCGGAAAACGTTACAACGCCCCCAATCACCTTGTCCTCCTCATCTCTGATGGGAGTGGCGCTCGCCGACATCCAACCCAAAGAGCCGTCACCACGCTGGAAATTGATTTCTTCCTGCTCGATGGCCTCACCTTTGGTAATGGCTCTCGCCAAAGGCCACTCGTGGGACCGATACGGTCTCCCGTCAGGATGAAAGCCCTTATATCGTCCATATTCATCAACGCTCTGCGAGGCCAGAAAATCTTGCCGCCAGATCCTGTTTACTTGCTCGTTGCCAAGGATTAGCTCCCCCGATGGCGCTTCCGCAATGATCACGCCTTCGGGAAGCTGCCGAAGAACGGTTTCCAGTCGCCTCCGCTCAGCCTTTAGCGCCTCCTCCATCTGTTTCAGACGAACCATATAAACGCCGTCTTCGCCTATAATAGCGTCGATATCTCCACTGCGTACTGCGTTGACAACTTTTTCCGCTTGAGCCAGCCTCTCCTCCAATTCTTCATATGTAGGCTTTTCAACGCCCATCAATTACCTCCCAGCCCCAGCGCCTCAAGCACCTCCTTCGTATCACTCAGATTGCCGAAAATGGATGTCCGCGGCCGAGGTGACACCTTGACAAGTGCAGGGGTCAGAATGATGCCGTTTTCCAATGCGATCTCGAAGGACGCAAACACATCCACGATTTGAATCTTGCAGCGACCCTCAAGGTACGACTCGCATATTTTCCGGAGGTTGTCCTTGGCTGTTTTGGAATGAGACTCATCTCCGGCAACAAATAACTGGAAAACAAAACCCTCACCCTTGCCCTGATCATCAGATTGGATGCTCATTTCGACCCCTTGTAGCCGGCGGTCCTCAGTTCACCCCTCATCGATCCGTATGCCTTGGTCGGTGAGACAATAACTGTGGTACTTGTTCGAGTGTTTTGCCCCGCGCGATTTCATGACCAGCAGGTCGCGGCCCACCTCATTCCC
>CAZDMY010000496.1:0-1784 GCA_964506405.1 uncultured Dehalococcoidia bacterium
TTCCGCCGCGTCCAGGACAACCGCAACCGCACCTACGACCCCGCCCACGGCCGGTGGCTCCAACGCGACCCGCTCGGCGTCCGGCCCGATCCGCCCGACGGCCGCCTCGAACCCGTCAAACAATACACCGACGGGATGAGCGTGTACCGCTACGTGAACAGCAGACCCATCGTCTTGGTTGATCCCAACGGCAGGTGGGGTGGAGACGTGCATTGTGGTTTGACATGGATCTGGGCTGTGCAGGAAGGCATGAAGTCGCAAGCAGCGTGGCAGGTGGGAGCTGAGAATATTGCGACGGATGGTACCTCCTGGCATATGGGAGGTACCGGTCCTATGCCACATGGGGAACCAGGGCGGCATTTTGATCGCAATTATCCAGGCACTCCTGACAGCCGACATGAATGGCAGGCAAAAGAATACAATTCGGCACTAGCAAGCTGTCTTAAAAAGGATGATCCAGCACAGGCAGCCATGCACTTGGGAAGAGGGTTGCACAGCCTACAGGATTGGTGGGCGCATGGGGGCCTTTTGCGCTCTCCATATCCGCCTTTAAACACAAACGTAATACGTCACCACAAGATAACATACGATAAGTGGGGACTCGACGCAGTGGGTTCAGTAACCACCGATGTTGACACCTTCTATGCCGATGAAAACGGACGCGCACCTCAAGTTCTTATATCAGTCCCAATCGAAAATGCACCCATAGGGGAAATTATCGAAATATCTTATCATAAAAGGAACTGGCTTCCGGGTGCTCGTCGAAAGGATGGAACAAGATCGGAATCCAAGGAATATATCCATAGTTTTCTGGGTGAGATCTGTACGAAATGCAACGGAGGGAAATGCCCGAAGTGTCAATGTTTCTTTATCAACTTTAAGCACAAGAACTGGCGTTGGAAACTTAGTAGCTTTTAGAATCAAGAAGGTATAGGGCAAGTCATCGGTCTGACCTATGCGCATCACGCATGAAAATAATAGTATGCTTTGTCGTGTCGAACATCAGGAGGCATTCTATCCAATTCCGCGATTAGGAATTGCCTTGGGTGGCATTGTTGCAATCACACTAATAATAGTAGGTTATCTCGCTACGTTCGAAATGCTACCTTTTTTGAAAGATGACAAAGGCTATATATTTTTTTCCTCAATAGCAGCAGGATCATTACTCTTATTCATCTCATCGTTGCGTACGCGCACGTCCGCATTATTAGGGCTGATCGGACTGGTTATCATTTGCTCTGGTATAGTTGCTACATACCTTTGTATTAACCAGCCTAATGAGCTTTTAGGGATGGTCGCTGTGATTTTTCTCTTTTTTGTCGCCCCAATAGCAATTTTTCTTTTATTGCTCGCCTCCTTATTATCGTTTCTCGCTTCCAATCACAAAGGAAGCAACACCTGCATTACCTGCGGCTACAACCTCCGTGGACTGACCGAGCCGCGTTGCCCGGAGTGCGGTACGCCTTTCGAGCCGAAGCTGAATGATGAGCAGAGTGAAGGTAGCGCGTCGACGTCTGATGACGATCAAACACGCCCTTGACGCGCATGGTACGGCCATGACAAGATATGGCATCTGGATTCGAGCATAGGGTGATATCACAAGCGGTAGGGCAGGTCGTTGACCTGCCTTCGCCATTTGTCATGGAAGCAGGCTTGCGATAGGCTTATGCCATGCTGACATACGATGACGCCTTCGCCGAATCCGGGCGACGGAACAACGTGTCCGACCCGGAGCATCCCGCGGAGCACTACTACCTGCTCAAGGACCTGTACACGGTGACGGG
>CAZDMY010000497.1:0-1776 GCA_964506405.1 uncultured Dehalococcoidia bacterium
GGACGAGAGGATTGTGATTTCCCGGCGATCTTTGCGTCCTGGCGAGAAAGTGTTTATCATTTGAGCTTTGGGATTTGAAATTTGTTTGTCTCTTGTTACTTGGTTATTGTAGCTTTCCCCTTTGTTTGTATCTTGTATCCTGTTATTTGATCAGGTGATACCCAGCAATCTTTGTCCTTCGCCCACCAGTTCTATTGCCCGTTCCGGGCTTTCCGCCTCGGCATAGATGCGGAGAAGGGGTTCGGTGCCGGAAAAACGGATCAGCAGCCACGAACCGTCTGCCAGGGCAAAATGGTACCCGTCGATTGTTTTTACTTCCAAAACCTGTTGACCGGCAATTGTTGCCGGCATATTGCGTGCCTGATTGATGATGGCATCCCGCTGCGCCGGGTGAAAGTGGATATCAGCACGGTGATAATGATGCGGGCCAACCAGAGAGTAAAGGTGTTCGACGAGTTCGGACGGAGTTTTCCCCATCTTTGCCATGAAGTCGAGAAAGAACAACCCGGAGAGGATGCCGTCCCTTTCCGGGATATGCCCCTGGTAGCCGAATCCGCTGCTCTCCTCGCCGCCGATCAGCGCATCCTCGGCCATCATGATCGGCGCCACATGTTTGAATCCGACTTTGGTTTCAAATATAGGAACCTGGTACATTCGGGCAAGCTTGTTGACCATACTGGTGGTAGTGACCGTACGCACGATGGCCCCGCGCTGGCCTCTCACCTCGAGGAGATACAGCGCCAGCAGCGCGAAGATCTGCAGGGGGGTCAGCGGGTGGCCTTTTTCATCGATGATCCCAATCCGATCTGCGTCCCCGTCCGTTGCCAGGCCAACATCTGAGCCATTCGATCTGACGAACGAAGAGAGCTCCCCCAGGTTCGATGCAATCGGCTCCGGCTGCTTCATTCCCGGGAAACAGGGGTTTCGTTCACCGTGGATCTCCAGCACGGTAGTAGCTGCCGTACCGATGATACGGGAGAAATATCCCAGCCCAGCTCCATACATTGGGTCAACAGCTATCTTGAACCCGGCTGCGCGAACCGACTGCAAATCAACCAGCTTTCCGATTTGATTTTCATATTCCGGGAACAGGTCCGCATATTCGATGATGCCCTGGCTGAGGCCCTCTTCCAAAGGAACGGACTTTACCCGGTTATGCGCAGCAATTTCAGGAATGCGCTTTTCAATCTCGCTCTCTATTTCAACCGGGGCGCTGGCGCCGTGTGAATCCTTGATCTTAAATCCGTTCCATTCCGGTGGATTGTGGCTGGCAGTGATGACGATCCCACCGGCTGCGTTATAGTGCTGCACCCCGAAGCTGACTACTGGTGTGGGAACGGTATTGGTGCAATGGTAAGTTTTGATCCCATTGCCGGCCATTACTTCCGCTGCAGCGGCAGCGAACCGTTCCGAAGCGAATCGAGTATCATACCCGACAACCACACCTCCCCCGCCCCTGTCTTTGCTTAGCAGGTAGTCGGCCAGTCCCTGGGCACAAAAGCGGACGTTTTGCACGGTGAAATCTTCGGCAATGATCGCCCGCCAGCCGTCGGTTCCAAATTTAATTGTCATCTTTTAGTTCCGAGTTGAATTTAGTGCTTTGTAACGTATATTCTTTCATAAGATAGTCCAACGCCCCCTGCGCTATGCGCTTCCCCCTCTTTGCTAAAGAGGGGGATAAGAGGGGGAGTTCCGAATGCTGAGTGCGAAGTCGATAGTCAAAAGTCAGCCTCGTTCGAAATCCAACCTAGTGCTTTGTAATGTATATTCTTTCAT
>CAZDMY010000498.1:0-1753 GCA_964506405.1 uncultured Dehalococcoidia bacterium
TGGGGTTTATATCGCCCGGTCGGTGGGTGCGATTCTGGACCTTATCGATGTTGAACAGGTGGAAGTCCTCCGCGGCCCCCAGGGCACGCTCTTCGGTCGAAACACGATCGGCGGCGCCATCAGCTTGACCACCCGCAAGCCGGAGGCCGAGTTTGGCGGCAGTGCCTCCATGACCGTAGGCACCGATCATCGTGCAGACCTCTCAGGAAGTATTGACCTCCCACTCAGTGACACACTGTATTCATCGTTGAGCTTGGCAAGCTTCAACCGAGACGGTTATGTTACTCGGGAAGATGGTGTTGATCTCGGCGATGACGACACCCTGACCGGAAGAATCGCTCTGCGTTGGCTACCTACTCCGAAACTGACCGTTGATCTTGCAGCGGACGCGACCCGGGATCGTGAAAATGGACCTGCGTTCACCCTGGTCGACATCAACCAGGGGAACCCGATTGACCCGCAAACGCCTCCCATGGCGGTCATTCACAATGTCGGTGCCAACCTCGCGGCTGGTGGCCCACCTGTGCCCTGCGTGGTACCCGGCATGGAGCAGAATCTGGCGGTACCGGGTTGTTACGATAGTCGGTATATCCAGGGCGACGACTTCAATGCGGGGACAGCCCCGGCCTTCTCGGACCTTGATCTTTGGGGGGCGAGTGCAAACATTGGCTGGAGGCCCGGTGAGGGCCTGGAATTGCGTTCCATTACCGCATTTCGCGACCTGGACAGCCAGTTCTCCCGAGACGGCGATCACTCCCCGCTATTGATATCCCAGTACTTCGACGATCTAAAGCAGGACCAGTTCAGTCAGGAATTTCAACTGCTGGGTGAAACGAAATCTTTGAGCTGGATTCTTGGTGCCTACTATTTCAAGGAAGAGGGTGACAACATCAACCTTCTCGATTTCGCTATATCGAGCTTTCGCAGTGGAGGTGCTTTCGACAATGAAGCGCGGGCGCTCTATGGCCAACTTACCTGGGACTTCTCGGAAAAATGGAGTGGTACGCTCGGTTTGCGTTATACAGAGGAGGACAAAAAGTTCCTTCCCGACCAGATTATTTTCAACAATCCATTCGCCGGAACCGGGCACCCCGAGCTAGATGCGCCGTTTATGCAAGCAGGTACGCGCGTCCTTCCCTTCGTGGAGAAGGAGATCGAAATCGAGGAATTGACTCCGATGCTAAGCCTCTCATATCAGCCGAACGATGCCTTGATGATCTATGGGAGTTACTCGGAAGGTTTCAAGTCGGGTGGATTCACCCAGCGGGTGTTCCCTCCCATAGTGGCTGGGTTTACAGCTCCTGCCGGTACGCCGGATATTGATCTTATCCCCACATTCGAACCTGAGTTTGTCGAAGTCTACGAGTTGGGGATCAAGTATGCTTCCGCCGACAACCGTTTCACCGTAAATGGCGCGGTTTTTCATACAGTTTATGAAGACCTGCAGATTCAGGTGTTCACTAGTGTCGCACCTGTTACCGAAAACGCTGGCAGCGCCAATATAGATGGCTTTGAGCTGGAGGCCAAGCTGGTACCTGGCGGGGGGTGGGTACTCGACGCCGGCGTAGGTTACATTGATGCCTCATACGACGATCTTGACGAAGCTACCGCATTGTTCTCCAAGGACAATGCATTTGAGCGCGTTCCGGAGTGGACCATGAACCTGGCCGGTTCCCGGGAGTTTGCTTTTGATAGTGGGTCGGCCATTATCGCCCGCGCCAACGTCTCCTATCAGTCCAAGACCTATAACGAC
>CAZDMY010000499.1:0-1747 GCA_964506405.1 uncultured Dehalococcoidia bacterium
TTGAAATCGGTCTGCTATAACGCTATACTCATCCCAGTTCAGCATCTTTCCCCCTTTGCATAGGCTCTGGAAAGCTGGACTCGAAGCCCTGAATAGTTGCCGCTATTCAGGGCTTCCTTTTGAAGCTAGACTTTTCGTCGTATACTATATCGTTTACCCTATCGTTTTCCATATGGTTTACCCTATGGTTTACGATAAAGTTTACGACGTAGTTTACGATTCAATGATGCAACAAAAAGGTGGAAAGTTTAACTTCAGAAAGTAGCTGGATTCTCAATATCGAAAATCGCAAAAAATATCTGAAAAAAATGGGGAGAGAGAGGGAATCGGGGGGTCCCTATGAACGACCGTAGAGAACAGCTACCGGATTGGCCCAGTCCGCATCGCTGGCAGCCAATCCAGCCTCGGTCAGCCGGTAGAAGATGCGAGGGGGAGACTCGGGGTGGTTGTCCTGAATGGTTGAGTGTTCCTGATGGCCGGAGGGTTCCACCCATCCCAGTCGCTGGAGATTGCCGAAGTACGAAACGAAGCTGTGATACCGGGCGAAACTGGTCTTATAGGGAAGCCTCAGCATATAGTGATCGATCAGAACGATGATCCGGTCCGGATCGATGGGCCGGTCCTCCTGCCGGGCGGTTTTCTCCTCGTGGCGGGCGGCTCTGTCCCGAGCTGTGGCCAGGATCAATGCCATCTTATAATAGAAAAAGATATCACTCTGCGGGGCACCGATCTGGGGGTCAATCCTGGGGGATCCCTGGGGACCGTTACCCTTAAGGAATTCCTGGATGAACTGGCCGCAACCGAAGGGGCGGAGGAAGCCGCCTTTTATCGGCCTAAGTGTCTCGGTCATCAGTCTTTCCTTGTGGCCACAATCGGGTATACCATTCTCTCAGTTCCTCACCGGCCACTTTGCGGTATTTCGCGGTGGTGTTGAAGCTGCTGTGGCCCAGGTGTTCCTGCAGCAGTCTCAAGCCGTCGCCGGAATCGTCGCTCTTCACGGCATGGACGGCAAAGGCATCCCTCAGCCGATGCGGACTGACCTTGTGGACTCGGCCGGATTCGGGATTAACGAGGTCGGGCAATTTGGCTTTCTCAGCCAGTCCCGATACGACCCGCCAGGCGGTGTTCCGGCAGATGCCGAAGATGTACTCCTTGCCATTCTTCTCAACCGGGCCGCCGCGCTTGACGTAATCCTTGAGCATCCTCAGAGTTTCCGGATCGATGGGGAGGGTGCGCATTCTTCGGTGCTCCCGAGCCTGGGCGACCGCTTCCATGACCTCCGCGCCGCATTTGGGGCAGAAGGCGTGGGCTCGCCCAAGGCGAGCGTTGCATTCCGAGCAGGCCAGGTACGTTCGGGATTTCAGGTGCTGGATGGTCACCGTTCCTGCCTCAAAGTCGATGTCATTCACGGTAAGCCCCAGCGCCTCCGAGACGCGGCATCCCAATCGAAAGAGAAGCCGAATCAGGAGCCGGTCCCGGAGGTTCGTGGCCGCCGCTTCCAAGGCTTCAATGTCGGTGAGAGTCAGATAGGCTTTACTTGAGATGGGTTCTCGCATTACGTTCGCTTTTTCGCAGGTGGATTCTTAGGGGAACATTTATCGTGCATCCACCCGATTCCCTCGATCCAATCTACGATGAGTTGCTTCTCCTCCTCGTTCTCGACAATCCTTGTATCGCCACATCGGCTGCACTTGTGGACGATGCCGTATTGGGTTTTCGCTTCAAGAAAACCCTGGTAGTGAGCTTT
>CAZDMY010000500.1:0-679 GCA_964506405.1 uncultured Dehalococcoidia bacterium
GGAAAAATGGAGATAATATATTGGAGAGTCATACTTTGATAATTATTGAAATATCTTTGGGGTGATACTGATGAAAACATTCACCGCGATTATCGAAAAATGCAGTGAAACAGGCCTTTACGTTGGTTTTGTTCCAGGGTTTCCGGGTGCTCATTCTCAAGGCCAGACACTAGACGAATTGAACAACAATTTAAAAGAAGTTATAGAAATGCTTCTGGAGGACGGGCAACCCAAAATGGAAGGTGAGTTTGTTGGAACTCAGAATGTCATGGTGGCTTAGCTGTGGGAACTGTTCCTGTCCTAAAATCGAAAGAAGTTGCCATCATCCTTGAAAACCTCGGGTTTCATATGATTAGGCAAAAAGGATCACATAGACAATATCGACATCCAGACGGAAGAGGCACCACAATTCCTTTTCACTCCGGGAGAGATATCTCTCCTCTCTTGTTAAGACAAATCATGAAGGATATTCGACTTACGATTGAGGAGTTCTTACAGCACCGATGATTGTCGCCATTTCTAAATGGCCACAGATGCAATTTAGTCACAAAGAGACACTCTAACCATAAAAATTATCATAGAGTTTGTGGGTTCGACTCCCCCGCCTCCACCATTTACAAAAGACAGACCCGTCAACTAACCGCGTCCGGTTATTGAACGGGCTTTGTTGTTCTGTGTA
>CAZDMY010000500.1:689-1736 GCA_964506405.1 uncultured Dehalococcoidia bacterium
AGCGACTTACGCCGCTTTCAGGATGTCTGTGCTGCCGCCCCGATCACTCCTTTTTCGGGAAATCCGTCACATCCCGCTTCTCTTTCGCCTGAAAATTCTCCGCATTCTTACCCCCATTCTCCAGGCCTCGTTGTGGGTTCTGCCCTTACTTACCGGAGAGACGGAGAATGTGTCGGTTCAGGTTAAAAAAACTTGGCCACCTCACGCCGATTAATCGGCCAAACTGGCATACGGCCTATGGTGTCGATTGAGTTCGAGTAAATTCGGCTGAAATCGGCAAAGATCGTTTGACTTCGCATGAATACTCTTTGTATATTTGGGACGTTTTTAGGTTGGGAGAGCTGCGTCCAGCGCCCTCCCGTTTCGCCTCTGGCGGACGTGGCCCACCGTACCCGGCATTCAGGTTTTCACTGCCAACCGGAATGTTATCCAGGCGGCTCGCGCCCAAGGGAGGTTGATCACCCGATGACCTCCGCATTCCAGCCCCCAGTTCACGATCACCCAATCGACAGAACCCCGCGATCACCCGTTTCGAAGAGGCATCTTCTGCGTGGAATCATTTTGAGTTGGGGCATTGCGTGACATTGTTTGCGCCATTTCAAGCAGGCAGGGAGGCAACATGAAATATCAGCCGCCCTACACCATTACTCCAGAGATCCTGAACCGGGTCGCCGCGGTAAGCGAGGCCATCGGGCGGTTGGCCGTGCTCACCGATCAGGCGAAAACCTTGCGGCTGCGACGCATCAACCGTATTCGCACCATTCACGGCTCGCTGACTATCGAGGGCAATACCCTGAGCGAGGCGCAGATCACCGCGATTCTCGATGGCAAGCGGGTCATCGCCCCACCCCGTGAGGTGCAGGAGGTAAAAAACGCCTTGGCTGCTTACGACCGATTCAACAGCTGGAAACGCTCATCGGAAAAGGACCTGCTGGAAGCACACCGGATTCTGATGTCCGGTCTGATCGACGAGGCGGGAATATATCGGCACGGTGGAGTGGGCGTAATGGCGGGCCAGCAGGTGCTTCACATGACTCCGCCCGCCGA
>CAZDMY010000501.1:0-1733 GCA_964506405.1 uncultured Dehalococcoidia bacterium
ACAGTATTCGGACTGTGATAATGGGACTGCGTCCGCCCATGCTCGATGACTATGGGCTGGTGGCGTCTCTACGTTGGCAGGGGGAACGGCTGGCTTCTCAGGCCAGTATGGATGTAAAAGTGATGGGAGATGACCTTGATCCACGTCCTCCGGAGTGGGTGGAAACCGGGTTATTTAGAATTGCACAGGAAGCGTTGACGAATGTAATGAAACATGCTGAGTCCTCACAGGTGATCATCACGGTCGACCAGTTAAACGGAAGCCTTAAACTAACGATTGCCGATGATGGAATTGGATTCGATCTCTATGGATATAATAAAACAAACAGGTTTAGTCACTATGGCCTGTTAAGTATGGCCGAGCGTGCTCAATCATTCAATGGGAAACTGCATATTGATTCTGAACCTGGAACCGGGACCTGTATTACTGTGGAGGTGCCAGTTAATGAGTATTAAAGTATTTCTGGCTGACGATCACGCTATAGTTCGTGACGGACTTCGGGCGCTGCTTGAAGCGGAGCCCGATATCGAAGTTGTGGGTGATGCAGATAACGGCCGTGATGCTGTTCTGCGCGCAACAGAGATAGAGCCGGATATTCTTATTGTCGACATTGCTATGCCGGAATTAAATGGAATCGAAGCAGCACGCCAGGTGATGCAGTCCTGCCCTTCCACCCGGACGATTGTTCTTTCCATGCATTCAACCAGCGAGCACATCTTCAGGGCTCTGCATATCGGCGCGAGCGGATACCTGCTCAAGGAATCAGCCGGTGCCGAGGTCATTAATGCCGTTCATGCTGTTCAATATGGCCGACGATACTTCAGTCAGAAAATCTCTGATAACGTCATTTACGACTTCATCCACTACCACGAAAAATCGGGGTCAGTCAGCCCCTTGGAACGGTTAAGCCATCGGGAGCGCGAGATACTTTACCTGGTAATTGACGGAAAAACGAGTGCTGCCATCGGGGAACTCTTGAACCTTTCACCTAAAACCGTCGATACCTATCGCAGCCGTCTAATGAGAAAGCTGGACGTCCCCGATTTACCGGCACTAATCAGATTTGCCATCGAACATAACCTGGCCTCATCGCTTTAGGCTGTGATGCCCCCAAACCGAAGCGGAGCCTGCGGCTTTGTTTTGACGTATTGCAGGGTAACCGATTGTCAAAGTGTCAGTATCTCCCTACAACAAGTGTCAATATCTCCCTACAGACAATAGGTTCCACCGACTGATATCATTTATTTGCGGTTTGAGTCCTTCGTTGTAAATACGTAACGGGTAATAGATATAATTACCAATACTGTATGAAATAGAGTATGATACGCAAACATAATTTACTTTCAATGCAGAATCAGGCTCAAAAGAAGTTGCCCATTAATGTCGGGGGCAGCGGAGAAGAATTGCAGTAAAACCCATCTTGTTGGGGCTTGATATTCTCGTGCATCATAAGCATATAGAGAAAGAGAATCTCACCTGACATCGGAAACAATGTAAAAGCGGAGGATATGAGATTTGTAACTCAATTTCTGACAATTCAACGTTTGAAAAAAATGTTTATAAAAAACCAACGATAATTTAACACTTCATATGCTATAAGGGATGCAGGCTGCGCAGCCAAATAAATCAAAACTCAAGGAGGTGGAACTGCTAATCGTCATTGTAAATCTAAGCAAAAATGCCTACAAAAATCTGATACCAGGGATATAAGACAAACTTCAAAACATTTGATA
>CAZDMY010000502.1:0-1732 GCA_964506405.1 uncultured Dehalococcoidia bacterium
TAAACTGGATCGGCACGGTGTACCATGGACTGCCGTATGAGCTCTATCCCTTCTACGAACAACCCGGCTCCTATCTGGCATTCATCGGCAGAATCAGTCCGGAGAAGCGGGTCGACATCGCCATTGAGATAGCCAAGAGGTCGGAAATACCTTTAAAAATAGCTGCCAAAGTAGACAGGGCGGATGAGGATTACTTTCGTGCGAAGATCAAGCCCCTCCTGAAGGACCGGTTTGTAGAGTTCATTGGCGAAATCGGTGAAAAGGACAAAGGGCCATTTCTTGGAGAGGCCTTGGCGCTGACAGCGCCCATTGACTGGCCTGAGCCCTTCGGACTGGTTTTCATCGAGGCCATGGCGTGCGGAACGCCGGTCATCACCAGACCTTACGGATCCGTACCTGAGTTGATAGAACCGGGAAAAACCGGCTTCGTCGTTGAAAGCATAGAGGAGGCAGTCAGGGCGGTCCAAGCCGTTGATTCCATTGACAGGAGCATCTGCCGACAAACCTTTGAAAGCCGCTTCACCGCCTCTCGCATGGCCGAAGATTACCTTAATCTCTATGAATGTTTGACAGTATCTGGATTGATGAAGACGAAGGCCTCGAGCTTGGGCATCGACTCGTCCGCTCAAGGAAAGCAGCGTATTTATTCGGATATATCAGAAGGTTATGTATGAACGATGACATCATTCGTGTAAAAGGAAGATATTACATCAAGGCTCATACTTCATTAGCAGACGTGCAAAGCCGTGTGCTCAAGTTCGGTGATACATTCGCACTGTTTGATCGTCACGGTGATATACGACCCTTGGGCTTTGAAGATCATGGGATATTCCACAAGGGAACACGCTTTCTTTCGCGTTCGGTGCTGACCCTCAATGGGCGAAGCCCTCTTCTCCTGCGTTCTTCTGTAAAGGAAAACAATGACAGTCTGGTCGTAGATCTCACGAATCCTGACCTGCCGGGCGCTGATTCCAATGTGGTGAAGCGTGAGACCATCCATCTACGCCGAACCATCTTCGTATGGAAGGCCCATTGCTATCAGGACATCCAGATTGCAAACCACGGAAACGAAAGCCTTCGGCTGGTTCTCAGGTTGGAATTCGATGCAGACTACGCGGATCTGTTCGAGGTCCGTGGGCTAGCCCGCGAAAGACAGGGAGAGCGGCTCACTCCCGAGCTCTACGACGGTGGGGTAAAGATGCGTTACCGCGGGCTGGACGATATCGAGCGTGCCACGGAAATAGAGTTTTCGAAGCCCGTGGAGTTGGCTGGAGAAGGTTCGGCCACGTTTCAGATGCAACTGTCTCCTCAGGAGCAGGAGTTCATCTCCATCTATATCTGCTGCAGGATCAGCGGGGACCCTCTACTGAAGGAGACGTCTATCGGGGCATTTGCACGCATCAGAAAGTCTCATCATGACATCAAAAATATGAGCTGTAGGATTGAGACCAGCAATGAGCAGTTCAACAGCTGGCTCGACCGTTCGGCTGAGGACCTTTACATGATGGTCACCGAAACGCCGCACGGTCTTTATCCTTATGCAGGTATCCCCTGGTTTTGCACGGTCTTCGGGAGGGACGGAATCATAACCGCCCTGGAAACGCTTTGGTTTTTTCCCGATATTGCTCGCGGTGTTCTGCAATGGCTGGCTTCTTCTCAGGCAATGGAAATCAATGAAATACAGGAGGCCCAACCTGGAAAGATTTTGCATGAAATGAGGCACGGGGAAATG
>CAZDMY010000503.1:0-1719 GCA_964506405.1 uncultured Dehalococcoidia bacterium
ATAAGCGACCTTAAAAGGTCGCGCTACAAGGGGTTGGGAGTTGTAGGGGCGCAACGCCTTGCACCCGTATGAGTGAGGTGGTTAAATCTGTCATTAAAAGACCTCTTCATTCCTGCGGGCGGATCACCAGCATCGGCAGATGGGAATGGGTCATGATCGCCTCCGCCACGCTCCCGAAAAGCATCCGGCTCAATCCCCCGTGCCCGTGGGTCGCCATCATGATCAGATCCATGTTATTCTCTTGAGCATAGTTGACGATGTCCTTCCCCACATCGACGCTTTCCCTTCGGGTGGCACATTCCACGTCGACACCGTCTTGACGCAAAGGGCTTGCCATAACATCCAGATACGCCAGGGCGTCCTTTTCCTCGATCGGTGTCCGGGGTACGGTATCGATGACTTCGTCCGGCTTTTGGACATTGACCATGTCGGTGGCCACCTTAACCACCCGCAGCAATACCAGTCTGGAATTGAAATGCAACGCCTGTTCTCTTGCATAAGGCAATACCTGCTCGGCCAACTGAGACCCATCCAGAGGCACCACAATTTTCTCGAACATGAACGCTCCTTAACCTTACGAAATCACGGTTAAGCGGGGCAACGGAATACAAATATTCCGTTGCCCCGTTGGGCACTCAATTTCTAAGAACCGGCTATTCTTCGTCGTGATATTTGAAGGATACCTTCACCTTGGCCCGATAGCTCTTGACCTTGCCTTCCTCCATTTGCAGGTCCAGCTCGGTCACCTCCGCAATACGAAGGTCCTTCAGGCTCTTACCCGCCCTCTCGACGGCCGCAGTGGCCGCCTTTTCCCAGGAATCGTCGCTGGTTCCCACCAGTTCGATGAATTTGTAAACGCTCTCTGCCATTAGTATCGCTCCTTTGCATAACCATATTTTGCCGGTTACTAATCCGTCTGCCTATCCCGACTTACCGCGTGCGGAAACCGGCACCTTGCGGGCTCTCGTCTCCTCGGTTTTGGGGAGAACGATTTCCAGCACGCCATCCTTCAGTGTCGCCTCCACCTTATCCTCGTCCACATCCGAGGGAAGGTTGACGTTCCGTTTGAAATCGCCGTAGGCACGCTCCCGGCGATAGAGGTCCTTCTCCTCTTCATCGCTCTCGTAGCGCCGTTCCCCTTTGAGGGTCAGTACATCCTCCGAAACGGATATGTCCAGGTCCTTCTCTCTTACCCCGGGCATCTCCGCTTTGACGATGTACTTGTCCGGCTTTTCATAGACATCCACCGGCGGGATCCATTCCCCTTCAACAAAGGGGAGCTCGCGTGCCAGTCCGCTCAGGAGCGGCCATCGGCCGATATTCTCCAGGAGACTGGAAAGCTCATCGCGAGCCCTGGATTCCCCCCTTCGAGCACGTCTGGCTGCCGATTGCGGCAGCAGCCTCTCTACAACCATTGCTTCACCTCCTTATTTTGCTTACAGTCTTCGATATTGGGTTCGTTTCAAAGTATATATCTATCGTAATGCCCGCAGCGAATTGCGGGCATCCCCTCACGGTTTCAATCGCCGCAACCAAAGGGCTTTAAATCCTTAGTTCCATTGGATGAATGACTGTACAGGAAAGCGGTGAAAGCGACCGAAAGGATTAGCTCCCGGTGCCGCGCAGCGGCAATCTTCCCCTGATTTGGATGTCATTCTGAACTCGATTCAGAATCCAGAGGGGATGATGGGGGAAGTATGCAGGATGAGGTTACCCTTC
>CAZDMY010000504.1:0-1719 GCA_964506405.1 uncultured Dehalococcoidia bacterium
AAACTCGGCCAGATTTCGGCCAATTACCTCTTCCCGCCGGAAGCCGAATAGCTTTTCAACGCTTTCGTTGACGTCGATGACCTTGCCGTGTTTGTCGAGGTGAATCACTTCGTCGTAAGCATTTTCGAAAAGCAGTCGGAACTTCTCCTCGGAGAGCCGAAGGGAAGCCTCTGTCTCCTTAAGTTCCGCGGCCATTTGCCGGAACTCATCCAGAGAACGGGCAAGCTCCTCATTCTGTTGGCGGAGAGAAATGATCTCCGACTGCAGTTCGTCAGCTGTGTGCTCCGGGATGGGTTTTTGTTTTGCCATCGTAAGTTTGAACGCCTCTGACTATCGCCTTGAAAAACAAGTGTTCCCATTATACTCCATTTCAGGGTCAAGTCAAAATAATCTATTGAGTGTACATTGGGGAAAAATGATAAGGGAATTTGCCACATTCATTCAATAATGTATCCTTAACATTCTTCTGATCAAAATTTAACATCCCTCTGATATAATGATCGGTGAAATCAATATCCGAAGGACATCATGCGAAAACAGTTTGTCATCATGCTGGTCTTAATGGGAATGTTGGGTATTTCACTGGCAATCAGTCTATCACCTCATTCCGAGGCAGAGACAGTTCCTATCTATGTGAAAGCCGGCGCTGCCGGCGACGGCACATCCTGGACAAATGCTTACGGGAACCTTCAGGATGCACTGGCAGAAGCCGAACCCGGCGATCAAATCTGGGTAGCCGCAGGGACGTACATACCTGTTCGAACCGGTAGCGCTGGGGCGCGCACCGATTGCTTCCGGATGAAACGCGGCGTTAAACTGTACGGCGGATTTGAAGGCACGGAGGCCGAGCTCAACCAACGAGATTGCCAGACCCGTATAACAGTATTAAGCGGTGAAACAGGCAATC
The DNA here is from genome assembly GCA_964506405.1 of uncultured Dehalococcoidia bacterium. GTDB lineage: Bacteria > Chloroflexota > Dehalococcoidia > SZUA-161 > SpSt-899 > JBGLNL01. The sequence continues at coordinate 908 of CAZDMY010000504.1, forward strand.
CGGGCACCGCTACTGACAACTGCTATCACGTGTTCCATCACCCCGATGGCATCGATCTGATGAACGCTGCTATCGATGGTTTCACGATCACCGGTGGTAATGCCAATGGAAGTGACGAACACAGTTACGGTGGCGGGATGTATATCTCAAACGGTTCTCCGTCAATTATTAATTGCACTTTTTACGGTAATCACGCCACTGCGAAAGGGGGCGCAATATACAACAAAGAGTCCCCTGTTAAGGTTGTCAACTGCGTTTTTTTTGATAATATCGCCGAAAGCGGTGGTGCTGTGTTCAACGATAACCAGTCATCATCGATTCTAACCAACTGCACCATCTACGGAAATCGAGCAGCTTACGGGGGTGGGATCGCGAATGCAGATTACTCATTGCCGTTGATTACTAACTGCATCCTGTGGGCAAATATCGGTAAAACGGAGGGAAACCAGATTTACAATCAAATGGCTTCACCCTTTATGACCTATTGCAATGTAGAAGGGGGATGGATCGGGACCGGAAATATCAGCGGAACACCTGTTTTTGCTGACGCTGAAAATGGCGATTTTCACCTGTCGCCCTCTTCGCCCGGCATTGATGCCGGCGACAATTCGGCAACTGCAATCAGCAACACGGATTTCGAGGGAGATCAGCGAATCGGCAACGGAACGGTGGATATGGGGGCTGATGAGGTCTTCGAAGCCACTACCTATTACCTTACGTTATCCACAACCGGCCAGGGATCTGTCAATCCACCCGCTGGTGGTCATGCATACAATGAAAACCAGGTCGTCGATATTATTGCTACAGCATCG
>CAZDMY010000505.1:0-1718 GCA_964506405.1 uncultured Dehalococcoidia bacterium
CCCTGCAGGTTTTGTCGATCGCGATATTGCTTGCTGATACTTCCGGGCCGCATCGGCTGAATCAGCCCTAACTTGGCGACCAGCTTTTCGATTCTCCCTTCCAATAACTTGATATTTTTCATGACAATTAGCATGTGTCGGCTAATGTTAGGAAACAATCAAGTCATTTTTATGGAACTCTGGATTTTGTGGTGGAATATCGCTCGCCTTCTACGACCCGCTTTCTCGCGAACTCGCACCTTTCTGTGGTTTCTTGTCGTTTTGGCCGCTTTCGCTGTTCGAAACGATCTGCTAGGGGTCACCAGTTTCGTGCGCGCTCTCGGTTTGTCTGAAGATTGCTATGATCGCCTACTGCATTTCTTCCACAGCGAATCGGTGAAGCTCGATCAACTTGCGCAATTGTGGTTTGCCATCGTGATTGAACATTTCCCACTTTATATGGTAGATGATCGCCCCGTCCTCATTCTCGACGGTATCAAAAAGTCAAAAGAAGGTCGCAAAATGCCCGGGGTGAAGTATCTGCACCAACAATCAGAGTCCAATTCAAAGCCACAGTTCATTATGGGACACTCTTTTCAGGCCTTTGGAGTTCTTTGTCAGGTAGCCGGATACAGCTTCTGTGTTCCGGTTTGCGCACGGATTCACGAGGGTATCGTCAACTCTAATCGGGACAGAAGAACCTTGATCGACAAGGCCAATGAGATGCTTGCATCCGTCTGCCAAGATCTACGCTTCATCGTGCTGGCAGACGCCTACTACGCCAACGGGAAAATGATCCGGGGCAGGAAAGCGCGCAATGGCGAATTGGTCTCCAGGGTAAGGTGCACGACTACGGGTTGGCGGCCTGCGCCAGTCCCACGCAAACGCAAACGTGGACGCCCAAAGAAGTATGGCAGCGCGATCAAGCTACAAAACCTCTTTGGAACGAGCGGCTTCAAATCCGTTCCCAGCCCCGTCTATGGAGAGCACAACGTCGTGCTCCAATACAAATCAATTGATCTGTTGTGGAAGCCAGTGGGGGAGATGGTCCGCTTCGTCCTCGTCGATCATCCTACCAGAGGGAAAATTATCCTCATGGCGACGGACCTGAACTTGGATTCGGTGGAAATCATCCTGCTCTACAGTTTGCGCTTCAAGATCGAGGTCGCCTTCAAACAGGCAGTGCATTCGCTAGGCTCATTCGGATATCATTTCTGGATGCCCGCGATGCGACCACTCAAGCGGCGCAATGGCAATCAATACCTACACCGCGCCTCCGAGGATTATCGTAAAGGGGTGAAGCGCAAGTTGCGTGCCTATCATGTGTTCGTGCAGACCGGAATGATCGCCCAGGGATTGTTACAATACCTCGCCATGACACGTAGCGCCTTGGTCTGGAGATGCTTTGGCTCTTGGATTCGGACGATTCGCCCTGACGTGCTACCTTCGGAGATGATTGTCTCCGACGCCCTGAGAAATACGCTGCCTCAATTTTTGAGGCACAGCGGGGAAGCTTCAGATTTCCGAAAATTCATCCTAGACAAAATAGACTCCACTCGCCCCGAGAGTTTCCGCTTCGCCGCGTGACAATCCTCTTTCGTACTTCCCACTCACGAGGCTTGTAAGTCTCAAGCCTCTTTATTTCGTCGGAGAATTCGAACCAATCGATCACTCTCCTCCGACTGTATTACTTCGTCGCTTAATTGGTCTAAGATATCAGAGAATACTTAGGAAAAGAT
>CAZDMY010000506.1:0-1704 GCA_964506405.1 uncultured Dehalococcoidia bacterium
GCTGAAAAACAGCCATAGCCCCTGGCATGCCAGTAGGTCGGATAGTTGGTGCTGGCAGGATGATTGAGAATGGCGATGCCGACTATCGTGTCATTGTGCTCGCCCTGGATGCGGACCCATTCGGCTCGCTTGCCCCAGACGCCCTGCTCTTTCTCATCACCGTTGCTGCTCAGGTAGGTGCCGGTTCCACTGTCCTCAGTGAGCCATTGGGCCAGACGGATGGCGAACATGCCCTCCTTGGTGTCTCCGAATTCGACTGTGTCGGCAAGAGCTTTTAATTCAATGTCGGTGTCGATGATGTGCTGGTCGCTGCCCGGTATAAAGCTGGTCAGCCGCTTCTCGGCCAGCAGCGCGTTATTGTCCTTGCCGATCCAGTGCATCACCGTTTCCAGGGCCGCGTTACCTTTGGTGTCGGCCGTTATTTCGGCCTGGATATGCCTGATGGCAGGAAGGGACTGCGTACTATTGTTCCAGAAGCCGTTGCCGTTGGGCAGGTCATAAGTAAAGTATAGACCCATATGGTGGGGGTGATCCTGTGACTCGCCTTCGATTTTTTCGAAAGGCCATCCGCGTGTAACCGTAATGCCTGATGGCGTGCGCAGGGGAAAAAAAACAGGTTTCGTAAACAAAACGCCTTCGGCAGCCAGAGGTTTCGCGGGATCAAGCTGGTATATATAGCTGGTGAAAAGTCTGCCATCGATCATGACATCAATGGAATTTGAGGTCTGATGCAGCTCAACTCTGTTTTTCACTCCGGCGGTCCAGCGGACACCACGGACAAGTAATTCACTGAATACTGGGTGGTTATGGGCTTCTATCCCGTGTCCAAGCTGGATATTGAAAACCCTGGATTTTCCATATTTCCGGGTCCAGGCAATAGGCTCATCGTTTTCCGGGTGACTTGTGGTCAGCAGGACATGGTTGCCCTCTGCCCACCAGCGTCCCTGGAAGGTTTCGTCGATAATCTCGAAATCCTTTATGCCCCGGGTAATCGGGTGCCGGTGATCAACTACTGTGATGGGGATATGTTCGCCTTCATGGACCTTGCCGTGCGGCCAGGGTTTTCCATCTATTTCAACATCTAAGTAAATGTAAGCTGTTCCGATGATGTCATGGTATTCATCCCAGCTTTGAAACGAGGCCTGAGCGTGATGCAGCACGACCAGGCCAATGCCTTTCTCCTCCAGGAGCCGCACAAAGTTCTCCTGTCGTTTCGGGGAAATCTTTTGCGTCATGTTGTAGAGAAAGAGAACATCGTAATTCCAGTCACTGATATCCTCAAACACCTCGCTTTCATCCTTCAGGAGATACTCGGTATAATTAATGTCGTCGCATTTGAAGATGCCGAAGAACGTTTCACGGTCGAAACTTTTCCCGTTATGCACGATAAGGACATCAATCTTGTCCGGGTTCCCGAATCCGGTCCCGGGGTTCTCACCATTTGGTCGCTGAGATTTATTCACGCAGTCCGGAAGCAAGATCAATAAAATCGTGATCATGATCGCCGGTAACGCTTGTTTGGCTGAATGTTTCATAGAAATTCCGGTATTTAATTTTTATCAACTATTGAAATCTGCTTTCCGCCAGCGATCAAATACTGTCCTGATCCGGTTCAACTGGATGGCGACCTCAGGGTATTCGTTCATGCCGTAATGCTCGACGCTGTATGAACCTTGATAGTCCGCCTCACGCAGGTTATTCATC
>CAZDMY010000507.1:0-1702 GCA_964506405.1 uncultured Dehalococcoidia bacterium
TCGGGTTGTTGATTATTTCCACGAGGGGGCTGTCCGGTCAGTTTACCCGCTGGACCGGACAGCCCCACTCCCCAATAGAATTGGGCTCAATATAAAGGGAGAAGTAAGTGTCATTTCCATTTTCTCATAAAATCAGGCAGAGTCAAATCATGGGTCAAAAAAGGTTTTTAAAACTGCTTGGAATAATCGTTGCGGTCGTGGTCTTTGCCGGGTGCTCCGCCAGCGACAAATCGGAGGACAGCAGATATGCCGATGCCATTATGGTTTATTGCGGAGCGGGCATGCGCTTGCCAATGGAGGAAATTGCCCAGGCTTTTGAGGACGGATACGGAACACAGGTTCAGCTTAACTACGGCGGCTCCAATAACCTGTTGAGCCAGATGGAACTCACCAGGAAAGGCGATGCCTATATGCCGGGTGATGCCGCCTACCTTCAGACGGCCAAGGACAAAGGACTGGCGTCGGATGGCCAGATCATCGCCTACCACATCCCGGTGATCATCGTACCCAAAGGAAATCCGGCAGGAATCGTCGATCTGGAAGACCTGGCTAAACCCGGAATAGAACTCGTCTGGGGTGATCCAGAGGTCGCGGCTATCGGCAAAACAGGCAAAAAAATACTGGAGAAAAACGGGCTTTACGAATCGGTCTGGGCCAATGTGATCGCCACCACGCCGACCATGAACGAAGTCATGACCTATATTTCGCTGGGACAGGCCGATGCTTCCATCAACTGGTGGGACATCGTCAAATCGGTCGATAAGATTGAGGTGATCGAGATACCCAACCAACAAAACATCATCAGCACCATTCCCATTGGCACAACTACATTCTCGGAACATCCAGAAACGGCCCGGGCATTCGTCGATTTCTGTGATTCAGTCGAGGGTAAGGCCATTTTCGAACGTCATGGTTTCACCATCTATCCTGACCCGAGGTATGAAGAATGAGTAAAATCGAATATCAGGCTATCGGTATCATCCATACGTCCTTCACAGAGAAGAAGAATACCCCGATTCAGCCCATATACACGCCGGAAAGCCGGGGGACGGTTGAACTGTTCCCGGAATACGCCGTAGGGCTACAGGATATCGAAGGCTTTTCCCACCTGATCCTGATCTATCATTTCGACCGCATGGAGAGTTGCTCGCTGTTAGTCAAGCCATTCCTGGATGGACAGACTCGCGGTGTTTTCGCCACCCGCTATTGCGGGCGGCCTAATGCTATCGGTATCTCTATCGTGAGATTGGAAGCTGTTCGGGATACTGTGCTGGAGATTGCTTCCGTGGATATTCTGGACGGTACACCGCTGCTGGATATCAAGCCCTATGTTGAGGAATTCGATATCCGCCAGGGAGGACGCCAGGGCTGGTATCTAAAAGCCAGCGATCGGGAGGAATGTCGGCAACGAGGTTACACCGCCGGAGTATAGCATGCTATTGAAGCTCTGGGAGGCACGGTTTCGAATCATTACCCTTGGCTTTGGGCTGGGGTTTGCGGCCTTCATCATCGCGTCGTTAATCTGCGTGGTGACGCACACTACCTATGAGGCCCTGTGGGAGAGCCTTACCTCCAAAGAGATTCAATTCGCCGTGAGGATGAGCCTGATTACCTCGGCCATCTCTACCGTATTATGTATTATCGTATCGGTACCGGCCGCCTATGCCATGACTCGCTACCGCTTCTTCGGCAAGACTCTGCT
>CAZDMY010000508.1:0-1700 GCA_964506405.1 uncultured Dehalococcoidia bacterium
AAACGAAGAGAATATGAAAGCGCTCGCCAGGGTGATCGAGGGGGCTGGCGGCCATATCTGGACGAACACCCCCGCTGGAAAGATCATCGTTGAAGACGGTTCCGCAATCGGTATGGTGGTCACTCAAAATGGTAATCAAATCGAAATCGAAAGCCGGGCGGTGATCAGCAACGCCGGTCCTCGAACTACCGTCAAGCTGGCAGGGGAGGAGAAATTCGAGGAATCATATCTTAAACTGGTGGGGAATATAAATACGGTCGGGATGATCCTGGTGCATGTGGCAAGCGATCGGCCGCTTTGTTTGAAAGAAGGTGAACTGGGAGGTGTGCTAACAGTCGGACTTCGCCGGCTCACCTCCGCTTTCCCTCTGACGAATTTCTCTCGTGCGCTGGCCCCGGAGGGGAGGCACCTGCTTTATTGCGTAGGTGCCCCGCCATCGTATTTGAAGCCCGTGGATTTTCAAGAGGAACTCGAACAGACGAATCTGGATCTTAAGGATCAATTCCCGGAGTTTGAGGAATTCGGAGATATTGTAAAATTCGAAATCGTTTTCCAGGAACTGCCGCGGCCGGGCCGAACTCGTATCCCGCGTAGGACACCAGTAAAGAATCTGTTCAACGTGGGGGATGGGGTGCAGGAACTGGGTTCCGGCGGAACTTCCGCCGCGGCAGAGAGCGCGAAGGATGTGGTGGATCTGATTGGTAAGAATCTATAACTTCTGCGATTTCACAGGAGTACTTGTCATTCCGTGCTTGACACGGAATCCAGATGTGAGGGGAGGTAGATCCCGGCTCTGAGGCCGGAATGACACAATGACATTGAAATGAGAAAGATTGTTTTAGCGTCTTCATCACCCAGAAGGAAAGAACTTCTCGAACAGATCGGGCTCCGGTTTGAGGTGGATCCCAGTAATTGCGATGAGGAGATGCATAATGGACTTGAACCCCATGAACTGGCCAGGTCGTTATCTCTCGAAAAGGCCAGGGCGGTTGCCCCGAAATACAAAGATGCATTGATCATTGCGGCGGATACTTTTATCGTATTTGGCGACAGCCTCATGGGTAAGGCTCATACGGATGAAGACGCTTATAGAATGCTCTCTGAGTTGAATGGACAAACGCATTCGGTGATCACCGGGTTGACAGTTCTGGATACTTCTGACAATCGCATGGTCACTGATTGCGTGGAAACCACGGTTCGTTTTCGTAAGCTCACCGAACAGGAACTGAATAACTATGTTGCCTCAGGAGAACCCATCGGGAAGGCCGGTGCCTACGCCATCCAGGGGTTGGGAGCGGTGATTGTTGAAGGGATTGAAGGGGATTATTCCAATGTGGTCGGGCTTCCCCTTGCCGCCCTTGCCCAGGCCCTTAAGGATTTTGGCATCTCGGTCCTGTGAGATCCGACTAGATTGCCGCCATATTGTCGGTGTAGTATGTATTGGCGTGCAGCCAGCAGATCACTCTGTCTTCTTTAGTTCCATTGCGCCGGGCTTTCCGCTGTGCCCGGAGTTCACGTACCCAGTTAAGGCACCGGAACCCTTCACTTTCCAGCATTTGTGTTTCGAGGGCAATTGCCTGAGAGATTCCCTTGTTTTTGATTGTGAGTTTCATTGTGAATCCTCCTTTTTCCATCCTTTTACCTTGATGGTAACCCCCGTTTGTTACCGGGGTTTTTTCGGTTTGTAACCGTTTGGTAAA
>CAZDMY010000509.1:0-1700 GCA_964506405.1 uncultured Dehalococcoidia bacterium
GGTTTTTCAGTGCACTTCGGCAATACCTGGCAATGGTAGCGGGCGGAATCGTATACCTGCCCGGAGCGTCATGGGTGAAACCGAACCCAGGCTTCTACACACGGGAAAGCCTGAGAAAGATGCTGAGTAATGCAGGACTAACGGATTGTCGAATTGAACACAATGATGCTTATCAGGATTTCGTTGTCCACGGAAATAAACATAATGAAAGGAGAGGATGATGCTTCCAGAGGATAAATTCTTTCAGACTAACGATGAAAAGAAAATATGGGAACGATATTGTGGATTTCTGGATTTATCTATAGAGGAATTCATGCAGATTCAACGAAGGCTGCTCATGGAACAGATCGGTCTGGTGGCGGACACCCCAATGGGAAGAAAGATAATGGGCGGCGCGAAGCCACGCAGCGCCGACGAATTTCGAGCGTCTGTTCCGCTGACTACCTATGATGATTATGCAGAACATTTCTATCGACAGGATGATTCTGTGCTGGGTGAGAAACCTTTGTACTGGTGCCATAGTGCCGGAAGGGGGGGGTACTTCAAGTGGATGCCATATTCAGAACGGGGTTTTGAAGTAATCGCAAGACGCGTAATTGCGCTATTTATTCTGGCAACAACTGAATCTAAGGGGCAAGTGCACTTTAAACCTGAAGCTCGCATATTGTTCCTTATACCTCCGCGCCCATATACATCAGGTTGCGGGGCCTACTACTTAGGCCAGCAAATGTCGATAAAAATCATACCTCCATTAGAGCAAATAGAAGATGCTCAGTTTTCAGATAGAATAGCTATGGGCTTCCAAATGGGATTACAGACAGGTGTCGATACCATGTTTGCAATCGCAAGTGTCCTGGCAAAGACCGGAGAGAGAATGGCAGAGCAAGCGAAAGGCGTTAAGCTTTCATGGGGATTACTTCGACCGCCAGTTCTGGTTCGATTGCTGTCGGCGGTTATTCGTAGTAAGGCGGAGCGACGACCTATCCTGCCTAAGGATTTATGGAAACCCCAGGGGATCCTGACAGGCGGCACCGATTTGAAAATATATAAAAATCAGATCCACCATTATTGGGGGCAAATGCCAAACGAGGTGTATGGTAGTACAGAGATGTTTACGATGGCAACGCAAGCATGGAATCGGCAAGGAATGATCTTCATTCCCGACACAGCCTTCTGGGAATTCATTCCGGAAGATCAAGTGAAGAAATGCAAAGTAGATGATACATATTCTCCAAAAACAGTATTGATGGATGAGATTGAAGTTGGCAAAACCTATGAAGTAGTCCTTACTCACTTTTACGGGATGCCGCTTCTCCGTTATCGTATGGGAGATCTTATTACCGTAGTTTCACTAGCTGATAAAGAATCCGGCATCAGGCTGCCTCAAATTGAATTCAAAACAAGGATAAGTGATACAATCGACATTGGCGGATTAACAGACTTGGATGAGCAAACAATCTGGAAAGCGATTGAAAGTTGCAACATTAAGTACGAGGATTGGTTGGCCCGCAAAGAAATCAGCAGTGGTAGCAGTTATTTGAGTGTTTACATCGAGCCTAAAGAAGAGGTGTCAGTACCTTTTCTGGAGAAAAGAATCGACGAACAGTTGAAACAAATAGATGTCGATTACAGGGATATCGACACAATGCTGGGAATACAACCAGTCAAGATTACACTGCTTTCTCCTGGAACATTCCAAC
>CAZDMY010000510.1:0-1691 GCA_964506405.1 uncultured Dehalococcoidia bacterium
AGACAGGGGTTCAAGCCTCATCACCCCATTGATATGAGCCTTTTGTTGAGGATTGGTAGTCCCGATACCAACATTTCCATCACCACGCCAGGTCATTGCGTTATTGCCCCAATAGGTTTCAAGCTTCAAGGAGTTGCCAGTCGATCCGCTTCCTACAAAACCACTTTCAAAAAAGAACTCAGCATCATCGTTTTCGCTAAATGTAAGCATATTGGTGTCATTATTACCCCCAACATTCTGGATAGACAGTAAACCAGATGGATTCGTTATTCCAATGCCAACACTGCCGGTAAAATCAGCAGATCCATCGACTGTCAAGGTGTTTGACGGATGAGCTGTACCCACACTTACATTGCCTGTTGCTCTCTCCATTAAGAATGCGATCTCATCATCAGTAGCACCGTTATTCCTTGATATCGCGAAACAATTCGTCGGCCAGTCAAGCATATCATAACCATTGTAACCAACAGTAACTCCATATGTATCATCGGCATTTTCCTTAAAGAATATCCTGCCACCCCCATGTTGGTTGTTGCCATTATGGGGAATGAGGAAGATACCTTCATCCTGTCCGTAACCGTTCGTAATGGACATCTCAGTTCCAACAACATGGAGCGACGTTAAAGGACCAGCGGTTCCAATTCCTACATCGCCCGAGTCATAATAGATGTCTGAGTCATTTTCACTCCAGATATCAGTTAATCCCGTAAGCCCACTACCATCGCCAACAAATGCCGTCGCTGTCACCGTTCCGTCGACATCGAGTTTAGAAGATGGAGTGGAGGTTCCAATTCCTACATCGCCTACATTCGTTATTATCATATCCTCCGTAAAGGTATCGTCTGTGGGATCCCATCTTCCGATTTGAAGTGCTTCAGTATTCTTCCATGCAATATCTCCCTCAGTTGCACTTGCACCCTCAAGATACAAACTGGGTAACGCATAAGCGCTACCATCAATATGAAGAAGCCCTTCTGGATTCATCTCATCTATGCCAACTTTCCCATCATTATCCACATAAACCGCATTCACCGGAGCCCCATCCAGTGCATTCAAAGCACAAGCCGCGTTAGCCATTTCCGATCGTAAAGCGTACCCTACACTAGCCAGCTTCTGCCTCGGGGTCATTTCCGAGTCTGCTCCTACAGCTATTCCCAGGTATCTATCACCATCCAGATGACTGGCATAGATGGGGCTTCCACTTCCAAGGATGGCACTAAATAAGCCATTGTCGGGATCTATAGAACCATGGGTTTCGGTCCATACCGGACTGCCACCGCTGGCAACTCCGTAGATTGAGAAGACGATTGATACCGGATCTTCTATAGGCGTTCCTCCCGTATCTGTCAGGAATCCCTGATAGGTCATCCTTGTGGGTATCTGGGCTGCACTCCCACCCTGCGCTCCGGCAGGGATCACCGTCAATCCGATAATCATCCCAATGACAGCCAGTATCAGTATTGCTCCGAGCCACTTTTTCATTGTTTTCCCTCCTTCTATTGCTCTTTTCGTTATTGAAATAACAAAAAGAGCCAATCAGCAAATGCTGAACGGCCCTTTGATGACATAATCGTCAGAAAGTATCGATAATGCAGGAATTATATTGGGAATCCCAGAAATGGCTCACTCCTAAACCCTTAACCTTGCACCTTCACAAAACAAGCAATAGAGCCAATCGTTACGCATATCTT
>CAZDMY010000511.1:0-1689 GCA_964506405.1 uncultured Dehalococcoidia bacterium
TGTAAGTGGGAACGATAATCGACAGTGTGGTCAATTCGAATGTCCTTAAGATGTGATGCCAGGAGTTTTTCCAGGCAGCTATTCCACTAATAGATTATTAATCATCTAATAGATTATTAATCATCGGCAAGCCTGTGGCAAGACTGATATGCCAAATCGGTGATGGAGGCACTCGATCCCGGTACGTTGAAAATTGAAATCCCCACAGAACCGGCCGGTTCTGTGGGGATTTCAACAGACTTGTGAGAAGATCCGTTATTTCTGCCTCAGCAACAGTCCGTCCAGGCTCCGTTTCATTTCGGATGGGTCTCTGGCCCATTCCAGGGCCATATCCCTGCTGATTTTCCCTTTCTTATAAAGGCCTAGCAGGGCCTGGTCAATGGTCTGCATGCCGTATTCCGTCCCCATTTCAACGGCGTTCATGATCTGGTGGGTTTTCCCCTCCCGGATGATGCTCCTCACCGCAGTGGTGGCGATCAGAACTTCGATGGCGGCAACCCGTCCCTCTCCCTGGTAGCTTGGAACCAAACACTGGTAAAGGACTCCCTTAAGAACGGATGCCAGTTGCAGCCGAACCTGCTGTTGCTGATGCGGCGGGAAAGCGTCAATAATGCGATCCATGGATTGGGCAACACCGGGCGTATGAAGGGTGGTTAAAACCAGGTGTCCGGTTTCCGCGGCGGTTAAAGCCGTGGAGATCGTTTCGAGGTCCCGCATCTCACCTACCATGATCACGTCCGGGTCCTGGCGAAGGGCGTGTTTAAGTGCAGATGCAAATTCATGGGTATCATTCCCAGTCTCGCGCTGGACAAAGATACATTGATTGTCCTTATGAACGTACTCGATGGGGTCTTCGATGGTAATAACTTTGGCCCCAACCCGCTGGTTCAAGTATCCCAGCATAGCGGCTAGAGTGGTGGATTTTCCTGAACCGGTGGGGCCGGTAACGACGACGAGTCCGTCGTTCTCCATAACCATATCCTTGCAAATATCAGGCAAGTCAAGGTCATCCATGGAAGGGATATCGGTCCGAATTACTCGAAAGACCATCGAGATAGTTCCCATCTGAAAATGTGCGTTTACCCGGAACCGGCTGACCCCTTCGATGGAATAGGCGAAATCGAGTTCCCAGTCGCGGTAAAAGGCCTCCTGTTCCTCCTCGGAGGTAATGTCTTCCAGTATTTGCCGCATTGAATCCGGTGTCATCTCCGGTATCTGGTATTGCGGAACAAGCTTGCCATCGATACGCAAAACCGGCGCCAGATTAACCCGCAGGTGCAGGTCCGAGGCGTTGCTGTCAACCGTTAAGCGTAACAGGTCATCAATTCTCATACTTACTCGTCCTCATCTTCCTGAGCGGTGGTGGCCGGGATAATTTCTATCTGGAAGTCTGTGGAGGTTGAACCCTCTATCTCAACATCCGCTGCGAGGAAGGTGGTAACACTCTGAACCTCGGAGGCTGTTGATTTCAATGTTTCGTCGATGCGGAGGGTTACATGGTATATGCCGCTGTAATCGTACGTATGAGTCGGATTGGCCTCGGTCGAGGTGATCGGATATCTCTTGGCATCGAGTTCCCCAAAATCCCACAGAAAAGCGATGTTTTCGGCATCTGCGACAGGGGCTGATAACACAATTTCCAGATCCGCCCCGCCCGGTTCAACGAAGAATTCCGTATATATAGATTCG
>CAZDMY010000512.1:0-612 GCA_964506405.1 uncultured Dehalococcoidia bacterium
AGCCAGGAAAGAAACGCAAAAACGGTCGCCTCGCTGGCTATTAGTGCACTTCATCAGTATCTGAATGTCGATTTCAAAGAGTATCGATTCTACCCAATCTCGAAAAAACGGGATCTAAATCTGTTCATCTCCCCATTTAAGATACGCGATATCGTTGAGATAGCCCGTAATTCAAGCTGGTTATCCGTTTCCTCCAGAGATATCTCTTGTCAACCGGTACTCGCCGGCGGACCCATTCAGAAGAGCACCATTGAGCGAGTAACGCAAGCCTCTCAAAATACGGAGGAGGACCAGTTTTACTATGTTTATCCGTTCCGGTCGCATTCCGGTTCATTACGTTCATTATTTGAACATTTATTATTTCAAGCCTCCCCCTGCCTGATAGATATTGCATTTCACCCACTGCCGGTCGATCATCCACTCCTCCAACAGGTTATCGCGAACCTGACTTATGCCCATACACTATGCGAGGGCTTCTTTTACGGTCCGCCGAGAGAAGTGGATGAATCCGAAAAATATCTGCCATTCAGGATCCGCTCGCTTGCGGATTGGTTCCCTTCACAGAAACAACTACTGGAAACGCCGGGAAACGCCTTCTGGGCACGGATACGC
>CAZDMY010000512.1:622-1650 GCA_964506405.1 uncultured Dehalococcoidia bacterium
ACGCCTGGCCAGTTCTGTAACCGTACAGCCATCGCTTATTTCCAGTCTCGGGAAAGAACTGACACTTCCGGTGGCCACATATTCGCAAAGGTCCGGGTTTTCCGCCGGGGGATTTGAAGCCATCCAGCGGAGCCCGGACGAAAAGACCGTTTGTGAGATTACGGAATTGGACATACATCCTGAGAGCGAAGAACCACTCCGTTACTGTTATGATGCCGACAGTGCTTCAGAATTAATGTGCCTGCCGTATGCTGATTCCGAACACTTTCCCGGGATAAGAGTGAATTCGGCACAGGTACTCTATGCAATCGATTCTTTCTTGAATGAAGGTACATTAATGGGAGAAGCTGAGGGTGTTAAGGGAAGATTCCCGGTTCGTCTAGGCATCGATGATCACCGCCGCCATGTCTATGCAGTGGGTCAAACCGGCGTGGGTAAGACCAGCCTTCTATTGAGCATGGCGATGGAGAATGTTCGGAACGGGGACGGAGTTGGTGTGATTGATCCGCATGGAGACTTGATAGAGCTTATTCTGGCTCGGCTCCCGGCAGAGCGAATTGAGGATGTGGTTTTAGTCGATCCTTCGGACATGGAACATCCCGTCGGTTTGAATCTGCTGGAATGGCGTATTGAAGATGAGAAATCTTTCATTGTTGACGAGATGCTGGCCATGCTCCATCTCCTGTATGATCCTCTAATTGTTGGACCTATATTTGAGCATAACGTCCGCAACGGATTATTGCTACTCATGGCCGACAAAGAAAACCCTGGAACACTGGTGGAGTTTCTACCCTTGTTCTCCGATAAATCATTTCACAGGCAATGGCTGCCCTTTGTTCGAGATCCGCTGGTTCGGGTTTTCTGGGAAAAGGAATTCCCATCCGTTAGCTATGGAGGGGAAGAAGCGCTCCTCCCTTACATCGTCAGTAAATTTGCGCCGTTTGTGGTGAACACCATGATGCGCAATATTATCGGTCAGCAGAGGACAACAATCGATTTTGACGAAGTAATCAATGAAGGCAAGATAC
>CAZDMY010000513.1:0-1648 GCA_964506405.1 uncultured Dehalococcoidia bacterium
ATAAATATCGGAACTGTTCCCAGGATTAAAGGGCGTGAACATCCCAAAAATGGAAAACCGGTAAAGCGCATCTGGCTGGAAAAGGAAGACGGCAGGAAACGTCCCATCGGGATACCGGCTTTAGAGGACAAGATTGTCCAGAAGGCGGTGGCCACTCTGATGGGAATTGTGTATGAGCCGATTTTCCATGATTTTTCTCATGGATTCCGGCCTGGCCGAAGCCAGCACGGAGCGATCTCCGAACTTCGCGTAAAGTGCATCAGCCTGAACATCAACTGGATTTTGAGCGCAGATATTTCAGGACTATTTGACAACATGGACCACACGTTGCTTAGGGATACGATCCGGATCAGGGTAAATGACGGCGGTATCATTCGGCTGATCGGCAAATGGTTAAACGCCGGAGTGGCCGAAGGAGACGACATCCTTTATCCGGAAAAGGGAACCCCCCAGGGTGGGGTGATTTCTCCGGTGCTCAGTAACGTTTTTCCGCACTATGTGTTGGACGACTGGTACGTCAAAGAGGTCGAACCCCGTATGGAGGGAAAATGTTTCCTGATTCGATGGGCGGACGATTTTATTATGGGATTTCAGAAGGAGTCGGATGCAAAACGGATCATGGAAGTGTTGCCGAAACGGTTTAATCGTTTCAAACTGAACCTTCATCCGGAAAAGACCCGATTGATACCATTCGGCAAACCACCAAAGAGCGGAAAGCCGGAAGGAACCTTTGATTTTCTCGGGTTTACCTTTCATTGGGGCAAAAGTCTCAAAGGCTACTGGGTGATCAAGAAACAAACCGCCCGGAAACGACGAAACCGTTTTATGCGGATGCTGTGGCGATGGTGCAAGGAACATCGGCATGATCCCTTGAAACTGCAATATGAGTTGCTGTGCGGCAAGCTCAGGGGGTTTTACCAATATTTTGGGGTGCGGGGCAATTACAAGGTGTTGGAGGTGGTGTACGAATATGCTCAAAAAGCATGGCGGCACTGGCTTGGACGACGCCACCGGGACGGGTACATAAGTCATGACAGGTTCGATGAAATCCTGACGACCTTCCCCCTGCCGCGTCCCCTAATAGTTCATGATATCTGAAATTTGCAG
Source organism: uncultured Dehalococcoidia bacterium (assembly GCA_964506405.1). Taxonomy (GTDB): domain Bacteria; phylum Chloroflexota; class Dehalococcoidia; order SZUA-161; family SpSt-899; genus JBGLNL01. Next base: position 1,108 of record CAZDMY010000513.1, read on the forward strand.
GGCAGCAAAGTTATGCGCCAATCGGGGTGTCGCCTGATTGGTTGACGGCCTGGTAAAAAGCGCCTGAACCGAGGAACCTGATGAGGGAAATCTTCACGTCCGGAACTGTGGGGAGGGCGCCGGGTAACCGGTGCCTTTACCTGGAAATCGATCACCCGTTTTCTGGAAAACAAGTTGCGGCTACGGGTGAACGCAGCCAAAAGTGCGGTAGCCCATGTACAAGAGCGCAAGTTTTTAGGGTACCGGTTGTTGCCGGCAGGGGCATTGGGAATCGCACCGGCCAGCCTGAAACGAGTGAAAGAAGGAATCCGGCAGATCACCCGGCGCAACCGAGGTGTGAGCATGGAGGCGGTCATTTGCGAGCTGAACGGGTACCTGACCGGCTGGGTGATGTACTTTCGTTATGCCCGATGCAGGACGCACTTAAAGCAACTGGATGAGTGGTTACGACGAAAGCTGGGATGTTATCGCCTCAAACAACGCAAACCAACAAAACCGATCGCGGATTTTCTGATGGAGCAAGGCGTCGCGGAATGGCGGT
>CAZDMY010000514.1:0-1639 GCA_964506405.1 uncultured Dehalococcoidia bacterium
GCCGGTGGGCTGGTGGGGACAATGGCATCTGAGCGAGATTTTATGAACGACGAAACCTCTAAATACCTGGAGAAGTACTATCAGGGAAGGGAAGGTGTGCCGACTGAGGATCGGGTAAGGGCTTTCAAGCTGATTGAAGATTTGACGGCGTCTGAGTTTGCCGGCTGGTATCATGTTATGTGTATAACCGGCGGGAGCCCGTCAAAGACCTTGAAAGACATGGTGGCCATGGAATGCGACTACGAACGGTGCAAGGCCACAGCCCGTCGTGCTGCCAGAATCGAGTAGCTATGAAGTCTAATGATATTTAACACACAGCTTGGAGGAGGAAAGGCACAATGGCTGAAGAAATGGTAGAAAAATTTGAGCACGGGCAATATGCCTATAAGCTTGTCGATGAGATCCCTCCCCTGGGAGAAGACCGCGCCTGTATTTACATCCCGGCACCGCCGCTGGAAAAACTCAAAGCCCAGATAGAAGAAGTGGTTTCACAGGCCAGGGGTGAGGCGTTCATGATGGCGGCGATGATCCTCAGCGTACTGGCGGCCAAGTATGGGGACGAGGTATATGAAGCCGTCGAACAGGTGATGTACGATTACGGCCGCGGGCGGGCTGAGGAGTTCGGACGGCTAATGAAAATCGACCCGAAGGATGCCCGCAGTGCCGGGCGCGTTTTTGACCTTGAGGATTCCCAGAACGGCATCAAAGGGGAATGGATTGAAACCGGCAGGAAGCGCGCTGTGAAGCGGGAGTATTTTTGCCCTCTGGCAGACGCAGGCACACTGTGTCCGCAAATATGTACCCGCGTTGCGGCGGCAGTCGAGCGTGGCACCTTTGATGGACTGGGTATTAAGGGTGAAATCAGTTTCCCGAAGTTGATCCCCAAAGGCGATCCCTACTGCGAAATTGCCATCGAACTCCAGGATTAGCGTTCTTCATTGAAGCGGAAAAACTAGGAGGAGTTCCTGATATGAAAGGGTTAGAAAACAAAGTAGTGATCGTCACCGGCGGAGCCCAGGGGATCGGGAGAGCCGCTGCGATCCTGTTTGCACAGGAAGGGGCTAAGGTGGCTGTGGCCGACGTGAAGGTAGAGGCCGGCGTGGAAACGGTTGGCATGATAGAGAAATCAGGCGGTGAAGGAATCTTTATCAAGGCCGACATTTCAAATGAGGACCACGTCGAAGGGATGGTCCGGCAAACCATCGAAAGATTCGGTTCGCTGGACTGTGCTTTCAACAACGCTGGTGTGGAAGCTCAGAAGGCGTTGGTTCCACTGATCGATTCGCCGGTGGAGGAATTCGATCGGTTGATTGCTGTAAATCTTCGAGGACTGTTCCTCTGCCTGAAATACGAAATTCCTGAGATGCTCAAAGCCGGTGGTGGGGCCATCGTCAACACCTCAAGCGTGGCTGGCCTGGTCGGGTTTCAACTCAGCGGACCGTATGTAGCCAGCAAACACGGTGTGGTGGGATTGACCAAGTCGGCAGCTTTGGATTATGCGACTCAGAACATCCGGGTGAACGCCATATGCCCGGGGGTCACGCGCACACCGATGGTGGATGCACTGATCGGTGGCGATAAGGAACTCGAAGCGCTTATCGTGGGCACGCACCCTATGGGCCGGATCGCCAGCGCCGAG
>CAZDMY010000515.1:0-1637 GCA_964506405.1 uncultured Dehalococcoidia bacterium
GCGCCAGACTGGCCTCAGGGAGAGGGATATCATGTGATCGTCGAAGGACGGCCCAGGATGATCTGCAAATTCGGCTTCGAGGATGAACACGGCGATACGGCGGTCGGTGGAGTTATCCTGACAGCCACTCGACTGGTCAACGCCATCCCGGCGGTGTGCTCCGCACCACCCGGCTTCATGTCGGAACTGGACCTGCCACTGATCACCGGAAAGGGGCTGAAAGCCTAGCATAAGAGGAGGCCAAACTATGACTTATCGCGTCATTCAATGGGCAACCGGAGGCATTGGGAAAGCCGCTATTCAAGGGGTGCAGAACCACCCGGAACTGGAACTGGCAGGGTGCTGGGTCCATTCCCCGGAAAAGGAGGGAAAAGACGCTGGTGAGATAGCGGGTATAGGGAAGATCGGAGTAACTGCCACCAGCAGCATCGATGAGATACTGGCCATCGATGCCGACTGCGTCGTCTATGCGCCCCTGCTGCCGAACGAAGATGAAGTGGTGCAACTGCTGGCATCGGGCAAAAGCGTGGTTACGCCGGTCGGCTGGGTCTATCCGTTTAAATCCGTCAACGTCGACCGCCTGCAGGCGGCGTGTCTAAAGGGCAAATCGGTGCTCCACGGCACCGGCATTCATCCCGGAGGCATTACGGAGCGCTTTCCCTTGGTGCTCAGTTCGATGACCCGTGCGGTAACCCACGTGCGCTCAGAGGAATTCTCCGATATCCGAACCTACAATGCCCCCGACGTGGTTCGGGAGATTATGCTGTTCGGGAAAAAGCCGGAGGAAGCCCTGGCCGGCCCGATGGTCCTCTTTCTGGCAAACGGCTTCGGCCAGTCCATTCATATGATCGCCGATGAGTTGGGCTTCAAGCTGGACAGAGAGATCAAGACCGTCAACGAAGTCGCCGTAGCCGCATCTCCGATAGACTCACCTATTGGGACCATAGAGCCGGGACTGGTAGCCGCCCAGCGCTTTGTGTGGCAGGGGTGTGTGGATGGGGAACCGGTCATTGAGGCGATCGTGAACTGGCTGATGGGTGAAGGCCCCTTCGATAAACCGTGGGGATTCGGCCCGGAGGGCACGCGGTTTGAAGTCGAGGTAACCGGCGATCCGCCGTTGAAAGCGGTGTATCACGGATTCCATCCCGCCACTATCGAATCGGGACTCATTCGCAACGAGGGGATTGTGGCTCCGGCGATGCACTGCGTCAATGCTATTCCTTATGTCTGCAAAGCCGAACCGGGAATCCGAACTTATCTGGATCTACCCATGATCTGCGGACGGGCTGAGGTGCGTTAGGTGGAACAGCACCAGTGCGACGTGGCCGTTCTTGGAGCGGGCGTCAGCGGCCTGTGTACCGGAGCCCTCCTGGCCGATAGCGGTTACAGCGTCATCGTGGCCGAAAGGCTCGGGGCTCCGGGCGGGCGGTGCTCCACCAAATGGGTCAAGGGCTATCGCCTCGATACCGGCGTCCAGATGCTCTATTCGCGTGGGCCGTTTGCCGATATCTGCCGGCAGGTCGGTGTCCGATTGGAGTTGAAAGCCCCGCAAATCCTGTTCAGCAGCATGCGAATCGATGGGGAAGATCATACGCCCAGCGGTGACGGTTTTCAGGACATGATGGAACTGATCCTGG
>CAZDMY010000516.1:0-653 GCA_964506405.1 uncultured Dehalococcoidia bacterium
CGAGTTCATCAATTTCCTCGAAATCAGTAACAAGCTGGCTGATTCGCTGGAGGGCTGTAGCGATAGCGTTTAGATCGACACCACTTTGTCCGCGGACGCCCTCAAGGAGAGCATACGAGCGTGTACTTTTCAGCATTTCCATAGCTTCATCTTCGGTTATAGGGGCAAGGTAGAATGTAACATCCTTCATAACCTCAACGAAAATACCCCCAAGACCGAACATCAACATGGGACCGAATTGAGGATCGCGGCTGACACCCAGAATAACTTCTCTGCCACTGCCGCCCATTTTCTCGACATAAACGCCTTCGATATCGGCATCGGGAAGCTTTCGTTTAATTCTCAGCATCATCAGATCATACGCATCCTCCACCATCTGTCTGTTCGCGAGATTCAAACGAACGCCACCGAGGTCGGATTTATGTATGATATCCTTCGAGACTACTTTCATTGCAACGGGGTAACCGATACGTTCAGCGACCTCAATGGATTCATCTGCATCTAATGCAAGGTGGCCTTCAGGAACATTGAAGTCATATGCCTTAAGAATTTCCTTTCCTTCCACCTCGCCGATACGCATATTTCCTGTTCGGATATGCCTTGATATGATTCTTTCAACGCGCCTTCGGTTTACAGGGAAACGGGTCACTATG
>CAZDMY010000516.1:663-1611 GCA_964506405.1 uncultured Dehalococcoidia bacterium
CGTTTTTCATGAGAGTTACATGCGCATCAACCATCACCTTACCACCCATGAAAACGGTGATAATCGGTTTGTCTCCTCTGGCGCAATCCACTATTCCCTGTGCGAGTTCTGTTGGAGCGGTCATTGCCTGCGGTGCAGTAAGGCAGACGATGGCATCAATATTAGGATCATCCTGCGCAGCGTTTACAGCGTCAACATAAAGTTCCGGGGGAGCATCACCAAGAACATCAATCGGATTAGCCACACTGGCAGCCGGGGGTAATTTGGCTTTCAGTTTGTCGGTGATATTTTTACTCAGTGGTTCAATAACAAAACCTGATTCCTCAAGTGCATCGGCAGCCATAATACCGGGTCCCCCGGCATTTGTAATGATAGCAACCCTGTTGCCCTCCGGGAGAGGTTGCATCGAAAGAGCAACCGTATAATCCTCGAGTTGTGCGAATGTTTCAGCACGGATAATCCCGGAACGTTTAAAAGCAGCGCCGTACGCTATGTCGGCACCGGCAAGACTTCCAGTATGTGAACTAGCGGCCTTGGCTCCGGATTTTGTTGTACCTGCTTTGAGTATGACAATGGGCTTAACGCGTGCTGCCTCACCGGCGGCATTAATGAACTTATCACCTTCCTGAATATCTTCAAGGTATCCCGCTATAACGTCCGTTTTATCATCTTTTGACAGAGCCTTAATGAAATCAATTTCATCGAGGTCTCCCTTATTACCGATACTGATAAGGCTTGCCAGTCCGACATTTTCATGCATAGCCCAGTCCAGCATTACCGTACAGATTGCACCTGACTGAGATATAACACCTATGCCGCCTGTTGGCGGAATAGTAGTTGCGAAACTCGCGTTGAATTTGTGATGAGGATTAATAAGTCCCACCACGTTAGGACCCAGCATCCTGATACCAGCGGCTTTACACAGATTGGATATTTCCTTTTGGAGTT
>CAZDMY010000517.1:0-1608 GCA_964506405.1 uncultured Dehalococcoidia bacterium
GTTCTGCCGGTCGCCAAAGGGGATCATTTCTCTGTAAGGGAAGATCAAACACTGAGTATCAGCAAGGACAGTCTGCTGGAGAACGATACCAATCCGGCAGATGAAGCGCTGACCATCATCATCGATACTGAAGCCACCAACGGTAAGGTGGTCAGGCAGGGTGATGTCTTCATTTACAGTCCGAACGGGCAGTTCGACCTGCTGGAGACCGGAAGCTCTCTAACCGATTCGTTCATTTACATTATCAAAGACGACGACGGTTCGACCTCCAATGCTAATGTTACCATAACGGTCAACGGCTATACGCCGCAACCTGGAGAAATACAGACTTCTACCAGCTTTCATGACCTGAACCTGGCTGTGGAACCTGTTGGAAGCGGAACGATTATGCTAACCCCTCCGGGTGGTACGTATGAAAATGGGAAAGCGGTAATTCTAGCCGCTTTGCCGGCAAACGGATACACTTTCGATGGCTGGAGCGGCGCGTTGAAGGGCGGAACGAACCCATACAGCGTTACAATTGATGCCAACATGGATATTACTGCGGTGTTCGTATCGGCGGAACCTCAGCGTATGAGAGCATTAGCTGAAATCGAAGCAGGTACCACTACGAATAACGGGACACCGATACAAACCGGCACACCTGCGGAAAACGATTCAGGCGGTGGTACAAACATATGGGTCATTCTCGGGCCGCTCCTGGGTATCGGGGGCATAGTTGTCCTGGCACGATTTGAGAGGATTGGCGGTTTTACTCTCACCCGTAATGCGCTGGTCGATTTCGGCCGGTGGTTTAATGAACGAATCAACAAACCTATAGAGAACTGGGTCAAGATCCGGCTTGAACGCCGGAATCTGCCACCTCCACCCAGTCCACCCGACACCACATCCCTATAGAATACATGATAAATGTCAAGTAGGGGCAATCTACGAATTGCCCCTACACAAGGCCCCATGGCCATCAAAAGTGAACTCCGTGTGCTTTACAACCCGGCTTCCTTCCTGAGTATTTCCGCCTTGTCCGTCTTTTCCCACGGCAGGTCCACATCCACTCGACCGAAATGCCCGTAGGCAGCGGTTTGCTTGTAAATGGGACGCCGCAAGTCCAGATATTCGATGATAGCACCGGGCCGGAAATCAAAGTGCTTGTTGATCAGGTCATGAATAATCTGCTCATCCACTTTGGCCGTACCAAATGTTTCAGGGGAAATAGAAAGGGGACGTGCCACACCAATCGAATAGGCGATCTGCAGTTCAAGCCGGTCAGCCAGTCCCGCAGCTACGATATTCTTGGCCGCATATCGTGCCATATAGCAGCCACTTCGATCCACCTTCGTCGGATCCTTTCCGGAAAAGCACCCGCCGCCATGCCGACCGATCCCGCCATAGGTATCGACGATGATCTTTCTTCCGGTAAGCCCGCAATCACCCATGGGGCCGCCAATTACAAACCGGCCGGTGGCATTGATAAAATACTTCGTCTCCTCATCGAGATACTGGGGAGGTATCACGGGCCTGATTACTTTTTCCAGAATTTCCGCCCGCAGATCGCGAAGTCTTACCACCGAATCGTGCTGCGCTGCAATAACGACCGCTTGAACTCGTTTC
>CAZDMY010000518.1:0-1598 GCA_964506405.1 uncultured Dehalococcoidia bacterium
GATTATCATGGACCCATTTCATAAACTGGTCCCCAACACCGGGCTGTCCCCTCAATGATAAATGCTTACGATATTCATCAAATATCTCATCGGTGGAATCCAGAACCAAGCCGCCCTTATTCACCACGTGTTCCACGGCCTCGATGCACGCAAAAACACAACCCATCAGTTCCAGGGGAATACTGTCAGGCAAGACCGCCAAATTTGCCGTCTTTGGCACGTTGGTGTCCACCACAACCTTCTTTGGAAGGGCACTCATCAGGAACCCTCCTCGATCATTTCCGCCTGACGCATCCGTTTTTTCATCGCCGCTTTGGCGTGCTCAGTGATATCACCCATTTCATCGCCAAAGAAATTATCCGGCCAATTCAAAATATTGCCGAAAAGATCAATCTGGAGTGGATCGAGGGTGGCCGGCGTTTGCGTAATATCAGCGAAGTAAGCCGAGACTTTTTCTTGTGGTACAACATCTTCAGCAATTCGCCTTTGCAGACGTCGAAGGAAATGTTCAGAGTGCGTTTCAATCACCAGTTGAATATTTCTATCAGCACCCTGCTCACGAGAATTGATGCGGATTTTGACTTCATACTCCTGACGTTGATCAGAAATTGGATTGACTTTAAATCCCTCAATTAGGCCCATTTCTTTAAGCTTAAGGGCGATAATTTCTTCGAAGGGCTTTGCCGGAGACGCGCGTTTCGCATTCGGTTTGACCAGCGCAATCTTTCTGTTGCGGGCGGCCAGAATCGCAGCGACCGTATTTTCCCCTGCGTATCCGACACTTTCAGGTTCGATCCCGGTCCATGAGTACAGTCGTTCAGCCTTTGTCCGAAGTGGCCCAAGATAGCCAAGCATACTGAATAGTTTTTCATGTTCCAGGTTGAGCGTCTGCACGAAATCCGCGTTCTGGTGGTAAGCAACGACTTCATCCGGAAAGCCATAAAAGCGTACCGGTGCACCGGGATACCATACACGTCCCTGCTTTCTTTTCAGCACATACCTGTCTGCGTCAACCTTGTATTCAGCCTTAGCCCCGGACTTACGCTCCATCCCAATGGAAATTGTCAATTCATTGTTGCGGATCAATTGGTAATTCAGACGATCTACAACCAAAGCGTGCTGATCTTTTGCCCCCAACCCCACCTCAGCTTCAAAATAGAGTTTGTCACCCGAAAAAGATTGGCCGGATATGGGGTCCCTGAATTTCACGATCTCTTGAGTATCCCATCCGTATTCGAAACGAATCTTATTGGCGGAATTGTGATGAAACACCATTTCTTGATATGAACCCAATTGAACCGCTGATGTTTTCCCACCGGGATAGAAGACGGCTTTCCGGTCTGGAGATGCTATGGTCTGCTTTAACATCATCAAGAACTGCCCGATGCTCGATTTCCCGGAACTGTTGGCCCCAAAGAACAAAGTCAGCGGCGCCATGCGGATCATCCCTGTATCTTTCCACAGTTTAAAATTCCGTATGCGCAAGCTGCTTATCATTTATTCACCTCCTGTTCTCGTCTATGCCTGATCATACCACATCAGCAGCTTGGGGTCCTCCTGGAGGATTTTCTCGGGTATCTTGCGGGCCACGGCGATGA
>CAZDMY010000519.1:0-1591 GCA_964506405.1 uncultured Dehalococcoidia bacterium
CCTGAACAGCGACTAGGTCACCATTCATGTCGTAGATTTCTAGACGTTCACTCATGGCATCCTCCTATTGGCGGCTGTTAGCGGCAGTTCGAGCTTATGCATTCGTGGCTACATCCTTTCATAGTGGTTGAATAGGCGGAAAATCTGATCAAAGAGATCCTCTTTCGAGTCGGCATAGATGAGCACGTGGTCGAACCGTGCGATATTCCGAAAGTAAAGCGACAGCGCTTGGTTGTAAGCCTCGACGCGCGCATTTATGTACTCCTCACTGTTGCCTAGCGCGCGCTGCTCTGATCTGTACTTGTCCTCATCCATCTCGGAATGAACGAAGACAACCTTCACCATTGCCCCGAAGGCACGACAGAGAGTATTGATTGCCACCGTATTGCTTACGACGACAACTTGCGCAATTCCCATCTTCATCTGATCCCAGACGAGCCCGAGTTTGATGCCATAGCGGTTGTTGTAGTTGGTGTATGTCAGGTCGCATCCATCAAGGTCATACCCTTTGTCATTAACGCAGATCATCTCATTGGAGTCATCAATCTGGCGTTCTCTGTCAGTGTGCTTTGGGACGATCCTGCAGTGCAGCACCCCCATGTCGTTGGCCGCCTGCACAAGAAGGTCTTTGCCCGAACCGGGAGTGCCCACGACTACGAAGATTACGGGGTTAGTTTTCATCGAAGCAATCTCCCGTCGCCGACCGCCAGACTGTCCACAATTCCAGCCACTTGGAGTTCTAGCGTGTCAAGGTCACCGGCATTCAGGATGACATGATCAAACAGATAGATGTTTTCGATGTAGATTCGGTAGATCGCTTCAGCCTTCTTCAGGCGCTTCTTCGTCGACTCCGATATTTCGTCGCCCCGCGCAGCCGCATCAGCAAAGAACTCCTTTGCCCTTGGTGCCTTCCGAAATAGAAAGATCGATTTCACGAGCGACCCAAATATGTTCTTCACTTCGGTGATGAGCCTGACGTCGTTGAGAACGAGGATCGGCGAGCATCCACTCTTCATTTGATCCAAGAGGCTCGTCGAACACACCCCGTACCGCGAATCATACTGCTGATACACGAGGTCAAGCTCGCCCGACAGAGAGTCAACGGTGATGACTTCGGTCGGCTTGTCATCCGATCTGGGCTCCCTGGTTGTGAACTTCGGCACGGCAACAGGCATGAAGGTGCTGTTCCTGTGTTGCATGAAAAGCTCAATTGCTCTGCTCTTCCCTGCCTGCGATGGCCCGGTGAGTGTGATTAGGTGTGGCATAGCTGTTCTCCGGTCATCGGCAATATGCACATTGGCAACTTCAGCGTTTGTGTTCCCGCCTTGGCCTTGTCTTCTCCAGCTTGGACAGCAGGCTCACCAGTTCCTCTTCAAGTTGAGCTGCGGATGCGTAAAACGTCACGGGGTGATTTCGAATATCAAAGTGCAGCGTAGTTCCTTCGCGAGCCGTCAGAATCGCCGTTTTGCCGAAGGCGTGAGCGTATCCCAGTTCATAGTAGACGTTCGGCCGCTCGTGCGAGAGGTCGGCGACGATATACTCCGCACATCGAATGCTGCCAAGGACCTTTGCGTTGATCTCTCCTGTATGG
>CAZDMY010000520.1:0-248 GCA_964506405.1 uncultured Dehalococcoidia bacterium
AACGACTAGCGAAACTAGCCCTTTGACCGAATACTGAACGCTGATCACCAGCCTGCCGCCGGGTGATAAACTCTTCAAAACTTCTAACTCGGGTTTCCATGCCGGTGTGCTATCGATAATACAATGGAGTTTTTCGTGTGAGGTATCCTTCGGCATCGCCAGCCAACGCCGCGCCGATTTCCAGGGCAAATTACCGCTCATTTTCATTTCGGGCAAAAACACGGGCCTTTGCGTTAGGGAATTTCACG
>CAZDMY010000520.1:258-1576 GCA_964506405.1 uncultured Dehalococcoidia bacterium
TTATAACGACGTGTGCGGAAGCAACGAATCCGGTGATGCCAATATTCTGACCATCCTTCAACACAGTCAACCGCAGCGATCGTAACCCGATCGCGCCGGCGCGCACGAGTGGGGCAGCTTCAACATCTGAGAAAATCGCCTGGATTGGAGAGGCGAACCCCTCCGCCACTTTCATGTATTCAGCATAGCCACCGTCGGCATCGCGTCCGGTAGCGCGGAATTGTGCACACAGGTTTGTGTTCCCTTCCTTGCAATGCTCGCACCCTTCCCAGGCCGAGCAAATCCATCCCACACCGACTCGGTCGGCAGGGTTGGATCGAGTGATGCCGGGGACCCGTTTCTTCAACGATTCCGATCACTTCGTACATCGGTGCCATCACTCTTATAACATGAAAATTATATGAATGCACCTGCAGCACTGCTGATTTTGATTTGTTATATACGCTTAGCTTTAGATTCGCGTTATTCATTGCCCGGCGCGTTCCCGAAATAGACTTTCGTATGCGGCCAGGGGATCTCGATTCCCTCTTCGTCGAAAGCGTTCTTTATTCGCAAACGAAGCTGTCCCATAATGTTCCACTGCTCGCGGGGTTTGACTTCTCCGAATAATTTGATGGCAATACCTGAATCACCCAGTTCATTGACCCTTAATACCTCAGGCACGTTGTTGAACTTGTCTTTCCATTCGGGATCCTCTGCAAGCTCCCTGGCGACCCGGTTGATGACATTGATGGCATGATTGAGATCGGTGCCATATGCTACCGAGATATCCAGATTCACCCGGCCGAAATGGCGGGTGGCATTACTGGCCACGCCGATGCCGCCGTTCGGAATATGATGCAACAGGCCGTCCAGATCTCGAATTACTGTCTTGCGCAAGTTCAGGTCTTCCACCTTTCCGTAAATATCATTAATTTTCACGATATCGCCTTCCCGATATTGATTCTCCATCAGGATAAAGCTTCCTGCGATCAGATCCCGGATCAGGTATTGCGCGCCAAAGCCCACGGCTAAACCGGCAATTCCGAATCCAGCGAGGATGGGACCGATCGGTACGGAAAGTTCATCCAGGATTACAAAGAGAACGATCACCACTATCAGGCCCTTGATGACTCCCATGAACACCCCTATCAGTGTTTGCGACCGGTTCTCAAGTCCCTGCTGGCTCTCTCCATGACGATGCTGAAAAACAGAGCGTTTGATTACGCGCGGGACCAGCCTCTGTGATGCAAACCAGGCGACGATGCCCACGAGCAAAATGATGCCGATACGCGTACCATGAATCAACATCCAGTCCGTAAAGTCATCCCACGTAATT
>CAZDMY010000521.1:0-1572 GCA_964506405.1 uncultured Dehalococcoidia bacterium
TGCGGCCGTGGTCTCTGCTTGAATACGGAAGCGACATCCCTGCAGATATCTCGTTACCTGCTCTCACCGGAATCCGAAGTGACGGGAACAATACTGGAAGCACAGGTGAAAGAGGTACTATCCTCCATCATGCATCCTGAGATCGGCCGCTCCCTGTACGATCTGGGAATGTTGCGTGACATCTCAGTGAATGGTAACAAGGCCACGGTAACTCTGGCCACACCATATGCCAAGGTTCCCATCGAGGATTTACTGATCAATCGCGTTAAAGAAGCCGTGAATCAATTAGGCATCGAACTGGAAATCCTGCGTACCGTGATGACCGAAGAGGAACGGAACCGCTTTCTTTCGCTGGGGCAGGGCTCGTGCGGGAAGACTCTTTTCTAAGATATGTTGAGCGCATATGCCATTAGACTGACTGAAAAATGGCCGAAGAGTATCTGCACTGGTTATCGATCGATACTATTACCAGGTGACGGCATCAAATTATACCTCTCTTGATCATGTTTTTCGAAAACTGGATTAACAGTGTTATCCGTAAGGAACTCCAGATAGACTTAGATTACCAGCGGTTCGTTGGGAAAACCGCACTTCCCCAGGTAAGCCGAGCCGATATCGAGAACTTCCAGTTGTATCGTCTCAATCGGACAATCCGCTACGCGGTCGAGAACAGCCCGTTTTATCGAGACAAGCTGAAAGGTATACCCGAACTTCGTTTTCTTGAGGATCTATCCGGTCTGCCTTTTACCGACCCCTATGATCTGGAAGAGAGCCCCTACAAGTTACTGTGTGTCTCGCTGGGCGGCGTTGCTCGTGTGTTCAGCCACTTCACCACCGGCACCATGTCCGGCCGCCCTAAGAAGATATTTTTCACCTATGGTGATGCTGATGGAATCGTGGATTCCATGGCGGCGATCATGCAAACGGTGTTGGAAGCGGTCAAATTGAATACTGAAGGATGCAAAGTTCACATCTTTCTACCGAATAATGGACCGCCCATGAGCATGGCCGGGTTGATCTCCCGGGGGGTGGAGCAGTTCGGAGGAACACCGATTATCGGCGATTGTAATGCGATGACACCGGAACAGATTGCCCGGATTGAAGAGGTAAAACCGGATATGCTGATGGGTTCGGCATTCAGGATTTGGCGAATAACCCAGGAAGCGCGCCGATCGCATGATCTAGCCGGTATCGGGGTGAAAGCCGTTTTTATCACTTCGGAGTATCTTTCCGCGGCAATGCGCCGTCGATTAGAAGATTACTGGAAAGCCGAAGTATTCCATCATTACGGGATGACGGAGCCGGGTTTTGCCATCGGGGTTGAGTGTGCTGCTCATGATGGATTTCACTTCGATGAAACCCGGATGTTGTTTGAAGTCGTTGATCCCCAAACCGGACGGGTACTGAAGGAGGGGCAGGAGGGGGAACTGGTATTTACGTCTCTCCATCGGGAAGGGATGCCATTGATCCGCTACCGGACTGGTGATGTGGCCTGTCTAAAACGTGACCCCTGTTTGTGTGGAGCCGCTGCACTCACACGCATCGGAACGCTACCCAAACGGGTTGGTTTGA
>CAZDMY010000522.1:0-1566 GCA_964506405.1 uncultured Dehalococcoidia bacterium
ACAGAATGAAACCGGGTTACCGCACCAAATGCCAATCTTGTGCCTCAAGGACTTCCTTATCACCCTGTCATCACACGTTATGAAATCAGCACCGTGAAACTCTGCAAAAGCCAAGTGTGCTGCATCACCTACGCCAAAGCCCAATCGTACCAAATCCTCGGCCCTTGCACGTATCTTACGCAGGTTAGCCTTGGGCCGGACACCCATTTCCTTCACAACCGCCTGCAACTTAATCCTCTCAAACGCATCATCGATGGCTCGTATCTCCACATCGTGGGCGGATGAGACAATCAACCCGAGTCTCCCTTCTCTACTTTTTGATAGTATCAAGTTCACAGCTTCTGTTTCAAGTCTTATCCGCATAAAGGACTGGTCATCAAAGGGCCGGCTCAACGCGCATACATCCACATAGATTAATTTAGGCATTCGAGACTCCAAAGTTCGGTAAATTGACGCCCAGCGAATGACCTATCTTGACCTTTTCCACCTTTGCGGGGCGGCAAATACCTGCTTTGCGGGAGTCGGTAAAATGTGGAGGAGTTCCAACTGATGAAGATGCTGAATTGATGGATGTATCGAGGTTCATATTTTACAGAACCCATAGCAACTCTTCTTCAGTGGGCACTTTCACGAGGGAGACGTCCTCCTCATCCTGCCGCTTCATTCTTGTATCTTCCAATACCGCTTTCGGGGTCAGCGCTGCAGCAATCACTGGAAATCGCTGTTCCAGCAGTTCAAGCCGACGTATACTGCTCAAGGCAATCAGAATAGAGGAATTGGATGTCACTTTCATGCCGGCCGTTGCAGTGCAGCCGGATCGTGATCCAGCTCGTCCTTGTCATAGTGTCTGCATATCCCTTCCTGCGCTGTCAACAAAAGAAAATCCCATTTTTCCATTCCAGCAACCTGTCGAGCTTTTCCAGGGGACGGCAATCCCTTCTCATATCCACACTGCTTTCGGGATAATAATTCCACCCGGAAATCTCTTTTCCAATAATCGCGATTTGCCTATAAGACTCAAACTGATAAGCACCGAAGAGTTACTGACCGCTTTCAATTCAAATCCTCAAGCGTTTTCATGTCTTCCTCAAATTCATCAACATCATACCTCCGGACGATGCCCTCTCTTCCAAGAAGCTCATGAAATTCCCAGCGGCTCAGTTGAGCCAACTCCCTTGCTTTCCCGAAACCCAGAACTCCCTTTTCATAAAGGCGGACTGCCAGTTCACACCTTATGCGAACTTGTGCCTCCCCGGGAGGCAGTTTCATTGCATGAAACAGATCGTCTGGAATTTCAAAACATAGCTCTGCCATTTCAATCATCTCCGTTTCCAAGTATCTCAAGCATGAATACAGCTCCGAAGGCCTGATGTCAAGATGACGTTAAAACTCATTGATCTGCCTAATCAGATCTGCACCTTCCGTCTGTGTGGTCTGTGGCCATATCTCTTCGGCATCCCGTAGATCCTGTTAATCCTGTCTGAAATTTCTCCGTGCGCTCCGGTGCGCCAGGCCGCCTGGTGCGACTTGCTGACTGAAAGGAGTCAGCCGTGATAATTGCCCGTT
>CAZDMY010000523.1:0-1560 GCA_964506405.1 uncultured Dehalococcoidia bacterium
GGTAGTGACGGTGCGATTTTTTTCGGCTCAGATGACGGATACCTTTATGCTTTGACCCCGGACGGTTCCCTGAAATGGCGATTTGAGACAGGGGATAGCGTTGAGTCCTCACCAGCAATTGGTGTGAATGGCACTATTTATTTCGGGTCGTATGATTGCCAATTGTACGCGATTGGGAAATAAGTAATACGCCTATCTAGTTAGCTCCGCAAGGTTATCTGTGTGTCAAATATTCCTAGTGTCCTGTCTCAGAAGTTAGTGTACAAAATCTGGCGATATTAGCCAATATCTCATCAGATTTTTGACCCATATGAAGGGTTTACGATTTTCGTTAGTGACATCGAGGTAATGATAGGTTGTTTCTTCCAAGTCTTTGGTGCTGGTGTGTACACCTCGACGGAGTTGTTTTTCGGTGGAAAACCGATTGTAAAAGTGTCAATATCTCCCCACATCAACTGTCAATACCTCCCTACAGACAGTAGATTCCACCGACTGATATCCTGTATTTGCGGTTTGAGTCCTTCATTGCAAACACGTAACAAGTAATGGATGTAATCACCAATGCCATATGAAATCAAGTACGATACCGAAATGGATTGCATCGTATCCCGGGTTTTCGGCGAAGTAGACCGGAAACTCTTTAACGCTTTTTCATCCGATATTGCGGTTGCGAGCAACGAGTATGGATGCCTGCATGTACTTAGTGATGCACGGGAAACAGAGTTGGCGCTTTCCACAGTGGATATCTATCACATTCCCAAATACATGCTGAAAATGGGGATTAACCCCAGGGCGAAGACCGCGGTCGTTGTGGGCAACAACTTAGACGACTGGGCATTTCTTGAGACGGTATCTACGAACTCAGGACAGTTTGTACGAATATTCACCGACCCAGGTGAGGCAAAGCGCTGGTTGCTTGGTAATGATTTGCTACCCCGCCAGAACTGATCCAGGTAAGGGACCTCCTTTCCTCTTTTGAGAAAGTCTAACACCTTACCTGGGTCAGTTTTTGGGGAATAGATGACACAATATCGGACTCCCCCTCTCAACTTTTCTTCGACATCATCTCATACCCCGGTTTGCATCATTGAGCCGAACCGTGCCCGCAGATTGTAAACCTGGTGACTTTGAACATGATGGTCCCTCACTCGACGAAATACTGAGTTCCATATGAAGGCATGTGCGTTTTTCGGACGATGCACGCGCCAATATCCTTATGCTATAATTCTCTTTTGGGGGCAAGGCCCTGGCCTTGCCCTTTAATATGGGATTGAAAACGGTCTTCCAATAGAGCCGCCAAATCCCTTCTCAAAACGGAGGACGGCCTGTGAGCATCAAGGAAGCATTGATACAAATTGCAGGGGAGAAAGGCGTTACCGATGAACCTGCCAAAATGAAGGCATTCATCGAAAGCAACTGCCTCGATCCATGCCGCGCGCCAAACTACGTGGTTCGCGTGAAAAACGTTCAGGAAGTGCAGCGCATCGTCCAACTGGCTAATGAAGCCTCAATGCCGGTGGTTCCGGCCAGTTCCGGAATTCACTTCAACGGGAATGCGGT
>CAZDMY010000524.1:0-1558 GCA_964506405.1 uncultured Dehalococcoidia bacterium
AAAACGAAAGTGATCGAGGCAAAACCAAATCCGAAATAATAGAATCCCAATGCCCGAAAGGCCGGAGCATTGGGATTTTATTTTTTTCACCATGCGCCATTTTAGCTCGCATGGCTTCACAACAGGAGGTTAAACATGTCACTCGCCGACTGGCAGCAAGAATTTGAACAGAAGATGACCACTCCGGAAGAAGCGGTTAAGGTGGTGGAATCCGGCAATTACGTGGTCCTGGGTCAGCCCGAGCCCTTAGCACTTGGATTGGCTCTTTCATCACGTATCGGGGAGATTACCGAGGTGCGGGTTCACGGTGGTGGGGGGCGCGACCTCCCCTGGTTCGATCCTGTATTCGGTGAAACCTTCCAGTTCGAGATTCCCTATGTCCTGCCGCTCGTTCGCGAGATGATGGACCAGAAACGGGGCGATTTTCAGGTAGTGGGGCTGTTCGGCTCAGCCGATGTTCCCTGGATGAAACCGATCGATGTTTATATGGTTCAGGTAGGACCACCCGATGCACACGGCTTCTGCAGTTTCGGGGCATCCTGCTGGAACAAGAAGGCACTCTGCAATAAGGCACAAGTGGTTTTAGCGGAAGTCAACCAGCATGTGATTCGTACTTATGGCGAAAACCATATTCATATATCGGAAATAGACCACTTCGTAGAACACACGCCTTCAGGCACCACACCCGGCGGAACGGATCTTCTAGGACGCAAGACAACAGGGCCCGGTGAGCTTGAGAAAACCATAGCCGGCTATATCGGGGAACTGGTTCAGAATGGTGACTGCCTGGAAATCGGCGTCGGCGGTACCGCCGAATGGGTGGCCAAGCTCGGAGTACTGGAAAACAAGGTAGATCTGGGATGGCACTCAGAAAACACACCGCGCGGCATCGGCACCCTGGTGATGAACGGAGTTATCAACGGCAGCCGCAAGCAAATCAATGTGGGGAAGGCAGTGGCAACCGCTGTTGGCGGCGGCTCAAAGCAAGAGATGGACTTTATCAATTCGAACCCGATATTCGAAGTTCACCCTTCCAGTTATGTTTTGAATCCAAAAGTGATCTCCGACAATGATAACGTAGTGGCGATCAACAGTGCTATCTCCATCGATCTCACCGGCCAGATATCGGCTGAATCGGTAGGTACCAAGATGATGAGCGGAGCCGGCGGGCAAACTGCGTTCGCCATCGGGGCTTACCTTTCCAACGGAGGCCGGGCTATTACAGCCCTCTCTTCAACAGCTAAAGGAGGACAAACCTCCCGCATCGTGCCGCAGCTGGCGCCGGGAACGGTGATCAGCACGCCTCGAACGCTCGCTGACATCATCGTTACGGAATACGGTGTAGCCCGGTTGAAGGGGAAGACTCAGCGAGAACGGGCGATGGAGATCATCGGCGTCGCCCATCCCGATTTCCGCTCCGAACTCCAGCAAGAGGCGAAGCGGCTCTACTGGCCGGACTAATTACCATACATCCTGGTCATTTCATCCCGGATGTTTAAAATGCACAAATATCCGGCCGAAGTTCTTATCGTCTTTTTCCAGACGGTGGTATTGTTTT
>CAZDMY010000525.1:0-1551 GCA_964506405.1 uncultured Dehalococcoidia bacterium
TGACCGACGACCTGGCCGCGGTCCTGGAATACACCGCCGGGCTCCGGGAAGAATCATCCAGGGAACTCAAGGACGATGGAATTGCCCAGAGAACCACCGTGCGGCACGGAACCGGGGCCATCGCCCAGGCCGTGACTATCCAGAGCCAAGTCAACCTCAAGCCCTATCGGACCTTCCTGGAAATCGATCAGCCCGAAAGCAGGTTCGTTTTCCGGCTTCGACCCGGGAAAGACGGGGAGAAACCTTCGTGCGCTCTTTTCGAGGGCGACGGCGGCGCCTGGAAGCTCACAGCGATCCAATCCATCCGGGAATGGCTCCAAGGGTCCACGGAAATTCCGATCATCGCATAACCTGACGGCGGGGCTCCGGCCCCGTCTTTTCTTTGGAGGCCCCAATGGACACATGGACCTGCCTCGACCCCCGCGAAACCACCGGGAAACTTTCCCCGGAAACGAAAGAAGACCTCAACGGCCTCCGGGAGAAGATGCTCCGGCGGATCAAGAAGGACGATCCGAAATGGGTGGATTGGCACGAGCGGTATTTAGAGAGGATGAAGGGGTGAAATTCCTTTCCCTCTTCACCGGCATCGGCGGCTTTGACCTCGGCTTTGAAAGCGCCGGAATGAAATGTATCGGCCAAGTCGAGATCGACCCGAACTGCCGGAAGGTTTTGCGCCAGCACTGGCCGGATACCGAAAGGATTGAAGATGTCCGAAGCATCACAAAGGAAGCCTTTATGAAAAAGCAACCGCTCAAGAAGTTAACCCCAGAGGATGTGGTTCTTGCAATAGAACTCTATCAAACGGGGTCGGGTTTGCAGGATGTTGCAGAGATGTTTGGCGTAACGAGGCAATCCATGTGGGATTTGCTACGCAGGCGCATCGAGTTGAGGTCTAAGCTCCGATTTGGAGAGGACAACCACTTTTACAGGGGCGGAAGCGTGGCGGATGACAACGCCCAAAATAAACTGGAAGAAGCCATCGAAAAGGAAAGACAACAAAGGCCGGATACCTGTGAAAACTGCGGGGCAACTCCGCCGCCGATGAAAAATGGTCGAACCCGCATCCAGGCCCATCACCCAGATTACAACAACCCGTATGAGGTCATGTGGCTATGTCAAAAATGTCACCACGAATGGCACAAAACCAACAGCCCAATCCCAAGGAGGAAAGCCGGGGAACCCGCCGACCAGATCAACTTGATCTGTGGCGGGTTCCCGTAAATGGCCATGCCAAGATTTGTCCGTGGCCGGTAGAAGGGAAGGGTTGGCTGGAAAAAGAAGCGGACTCTGGTTCGAGTTTCATAGAATTATTACTGCAATCAAACCGGAGTGGGTTGTCATCGAAAACGTCCTTGGCCTGCTCTCGTCAAACCAAGGACGAGATTTTGCGATCGTTCTTGGAGGACTTACCGGAATCTTACCGGAAGTGCCTACTGACGGATGGGGAAATTCAGGAATTGCAAAAGGACGGCTTTATAACGTCGCATGGCGCACTCTTGACAGCCAGTATTTCGGAGTGGCCCAGCAGCGCCGCCGTGTGTTCATTGTCGG
>CAZDMY010000526.1:0-1541 GCA_964506405.1 uncultured Dehalococcoidia bacterium
CACCTGCCGCCGCTGAAATCGCGCAGATTGTGTTGCTGGATTCTGCCAAGATACAGGAGGAAGATGCCGCTTACAAATTAAGGCGTCACAAACGTGAGGGCAGAAAAGGACCGTACCCCGAAGTGCCGGCCTATACCATCGCAGATGCTGAAGCTGCGTTGCCGCTTTTTTCGACAGTTGAATACGGCGAACGCCTTATCCTTTCCGATGAAGTTGAGGCTGTTTTCCGTGACGCCGGGCATATCTTCGGTTCCGCAATGATCGAGGTCACGCTCAGGCAGGACGGGGAAAAGCGTATCATAGTTTTTTCCGGCGACGTCGGCCGGGCGGACAGGCCGATTATCGAGGATCCTTCCAGTTTTGAAAGAGCGGACTACGTTCTCATAGAATCCACTTACGGGGATCGGGTACACGAGACACTGGAAGATATCTCTGGAACACTGGCTACGCTGATAAATGATACCCAGCAAGCCGGCGGTAACCTGGTAATCCCGAGTTTTGCGATCGAGCGCTCCCAGGAATTGCTTTATTACCTCAACGAGCTGTTATATGAAGACAAGATACCCCATCTGATGGTTTTTCTCGATAGCCCGATGGCCGTGAAGGTCACAGAGGTATTCAATCATCACCCGCAGATATTCGACCGTGAAATGGCACGCCTGGTCAAAAGCGGAAGATCGCCTTTCGAGTTTCCGGGTTTGGTAATGGTGCAGTCGGTGGAACAGTCCAAGGCCATCAACCGAATTCAAGGAACCTCTATCATTATTGCCGGTTCGGGCATGTGTGCCGGCGGGCGGATCAAGCATCACCTGGTTACCAACATCTCGAGGCCGGAAAGCACGGTGCTGTTCGTCGGGTTTCAGGCGCGGGGCACTCTGGGCAGACTGATAGTGGAAGGGGCGGAGAAAGTTCGTATATTGGGGCAGACTTATCCCGTCCATGCCCGGATCGAACAAATAGGCGCTTTTTCGGCCCATGCAGACCGGAATGAACTGCTCGAATGGCTGAACGTACTGACCAGAGCCCCCAGACACGTATTCGTAACCCACGGAGAAGAAAACACAGCTATCAACTTCGGGGAGTTCCTTCACGAACAAACCGGCTGGAATATTACCGTTCCCGAATACCTGGATGAAGTTACTTTAGACTAGTTATCAGATTCAAGGAGAAACACCATGTCAAACCTCGACCAGCTTTGTGTGAACGCTATCCGCGTCCTTTCCATGGACATGGTCCAGAAGGCCAATTCCGGACATCCGGGCGCACCGATGGGAATGGCAACGATGGCTTTCGTACTCTGGGATCGGTTCCTGAAGCACAATCCTTCGGATCCTGAATGGCCGGATCGGGATCGATTCGTTCTGTCGGCAGGCCATGCATCTGCCTTGCTCTACGCACTGCTGCATCTGACCGGCTATGACCTTCCGCTCGATGAGATCAAGAAATTTCGGCAATGGGAAAGCAGGACGCCCGGACATCCCGAATACGGGCTTACTCCGGGAGTCGAGACGACGGCCGGACCACTTGGCCAGGGGTTCGCC
>CAZDMY010000527.1:0-1529 GCA_964506405.1 uncultured Dehalococcoidia bacterium
CTCTTGTAACTTGGTTATTGTCTCTTACCCCTTGTTTGTTTTTTGTATCTTGTTACTTGGTTATTTCCCCTTGTATCTTATTACTTGTAACTTGGAATTCTACACTCATTTGTCATTTTGGATTTGGAAGATTATACTCATTCTATGATCCAAGGCACTCTCGGCGGTATCTTCACCGGTTTTTCCTTCGATCGTGATCACACCATCGCGTTCATTAAATCCGATTACCTCAAGCTGGCCGCCATCCTGGGGCTCGCTTTCTACGTTGCTTTTATCCCGCATATCAGCTATCCCTATGCAGTCCATATGGACGAATGGCATCATATGGGTAACGCCAAAGCCATTATGGAAGCCGGCAACGTGGATGCCAAAGTCCCCTTTACCACATACGAGACAAAAGAAGTCACTACGAACCTGGAAGCAGGATTCCACCTGCTGATCGGTATGTTCCAGAACATCAGCGGAATCTCATGGATGAACATCTTCCGGTACCTGCCGCCGGTTATTTTCTTATTCACAGTGCTCTCCGCTTACATATTCGGGAAGCGGCAGGGATTCGGATGGGAAGCCGCCTTGATGACCTGCCTGCTGACCACAACCGTCGGAATACTGGGGCCCGGTTTCCTGGTGCCTGTCGCCCTCGGCCTTCCCTTCATCGTCCTTGCACTTTTTATCGCACAGCAATTCAGGAGTATTACCAGTTACGTCACATTTCTCATCCTAATGACGTCCCTCGTTGTCATTCACCCCCCGACGGCGATCGGGCTCGGAATAGTACTGATACCCTACGTATTAATTAACCTTAAAGGGAATTTCAAACACGCCCTCGGGATAAGCATAGCAGCCGGTTTGCCCGCTGCCGCCGCACTACTGGCAGCCGACTGGGAAGTAGTCACCCACTATGCGGATTTGCTGTTTTCGGTCCATCCCGAAAACACCCGGATCGCCTGGCCCGATCTGATAACCGGATACGGGTACCTGCCGTTTGCATGCTGCATTATCGGGGTACTCATCCTGGTAGTCAGGGGAGGGAAAGAGGCATGGGGTCTGGTTGGCAGTCTGGTTCTTCTCTCCGTTTTGCTTGTCGCGTTCATCCAGTTCCGCTTTGGAATCGAATGGATGTACAGCCGAAGCCTGATGTATACGATGCTCATTATGGGATTGATAGGGGCGAGTACCCTGGCAGCTATCAAGGGAATGGTTTTGCCAGCCCGATTCGCCACCTGTTTAAAACCACCGCTACTGGCCCGGCATATCGGCGCTATCTCGTGCCTGGCGATCATTATCGCAATCTTCACTCTGGCCCTCCCCGACCGTCAGGATGAAACGTATTACCATATTATCGATGATGCCGACTTCGATACATTTACCTGGATCGAAAAAAATATCAACAGAGCTGATCATAAGGCCGTTCTGGATCCGTACAAGGCCGTGGCTTTCACCGCCATCACCGGTATTGAAGCCTACAGTTACATGGGATCAGCCTCTGATCGCCGTTCAGAGGGAACGTATCGATTCCTTAATTCGGA
>CAZDMY010000528.1:0-1529 GCA_964506405.1 uncultured Dehalococcoidia bacterium
AGTCACCAAACCAAGAGCCAGTGCAGATTCACGCAATGTTATCCCTTCTTCGTGCGCTTTCTTGGCAATCTTTGCTGCATTTTCATATCCGATATGGGTATTCAATGCTGTAACCAGCATCAGTGAATTATCGAGGTTGGTGAGGATATTCTTAACATTCGGTTCAATTCCTGCCACGCAGTTATCGTTGAATGAAATGCATGCCTCCCCGAGCAGCCTGGCCGATTGCAGCAGGTTATATACCATCATGGGTTTAAACACGTTAAGCTGAAAATGGCCATGAGTACCGCCGACGGCGATGGCTGTGTCGTTCCCGATGACCTGTGCACACACCATGGTGATAGCTTCGACTTGCGTCGGATTAACCTTTCCTGGCATAATCGACGAACCCGGTTCATTGGCCGGAAGGTCGAGTTCCCCGATGCCGCAGCGCGGACCGGAGGCCGACAAGCGGATATTGTTGGCAATATGCATCAGGCTGACTGCCAGAACCTTCAAAGCGCCGGAAGTTTCAACCATGGCATCATGAGCGGAAAGACCCTCAAATTTATTCTCTGCGGTAACGAAAGGATAGCCGGTCAATTCGGCGATCTTTTCAGCCACCAGCTTGTCGTATCCCCTGGGAGCGTTGATACCGGTACCTACAGCAGTTCCACCAAGGGCCAGCTCCAGTAGGTGGTCAAGGGTATTTCTCAGAGCCTTGATACCGTGGTCCAGTTGGGAGACATATCCTGAAAACTCCTGTCCCAGTGTTAGCGGCGTAGCATCCATCAGGTGGGTACGGCCGATCTTGACCACATCCTTGAATTCCTCAGCCTTTTTTGCAAGGGTATTCCTGAGTAGCTCCACGCCAGGTATGGTCGTTTCCACGATCATGGCATAACTGGCAATATGCATGGCGGTGGGGAAAGTGTCGTTGGATGACTGCGACTTGTTCACATCATCGTTGGGATGGATGAATTTCTGCCCTTCGCCAAGCTTACCACCCTTAAGGACGTGGGCGCGGTTGGAAACCACCTCGTTCATGTTCATGTTTGACTGTGTACCTGAGCCAGTCTGCCAGATGACCAGGGGAAAATGATCATCGTGTTTTCCTTCCAGAATCTCATCACATACCTGAGCGATCAGTTCGGCTTTCTCGGTGGCTAAAACCCCAAGGTCCTTGTTTGTCAGGGCAGCCGCTTTTTTCAGGATGGCAAATGCGCGAATGATCTCTGTGGGCATGGATCCTTCCGGCCCGATCTTAAAGTTCGTCTTAGAGCGTTGAGTCTGGGCACCCCAATACTTTTCAGCTGGGACTTCAACAATGCCCATTGTGTCCTTTTCTTTTCTTGTTTCCATGATTTTGGTTATTTAATAAGGGTATCAATATTCTCAGGAGGATCGCCGATCAGGGAAACGTCGATCTCCCGCAGGTTGTGCAGCGAAGCGCCCCGAACCTCGACCTGCCCGTCCGGCTCCATCCGGTCCGCCCTGTCCGTGAGCACCAGCGGATGCCGCAGCGGCTCGCGCAGGAGCCTTCCCGTCAC
>CAZDMY010000529.1:0-1505 GCA_964506405.1 uncultured Dehalococcoidia bacterium
GGCATCTGGGCAACACAACTTCATGGATTCATCGCTCCCACCAGCATGAAATTGGCCGGGAAGGTGATGCTGCCCTGGGCCCGGGTGACGGTAACAACTTTATCCTCCATCGGCTGGCGCAGGACCTCGAGGTCGGCATGTCCGAATTCCGGCAGTTCATCGAGGAATAGTACCCCTCGATGGCTCAGGCTGATCTCCCCCGGCCGGGGCCAGCGCCCGCCGCCAACCAGCCCGACATGAGAAATGGTATAATGCGGGGCTCTAAAGGGCCGGTGAGCGATCACCGGGGTCTCAGGCGGAAGCTGCCCGGCAACGCTGTAGATCTTGGTTGCCTCGATCGCTTCATCCGGCGTCATATTGGGAAGGATTGAAGGAAGAGAACGGGCCAGCAGAGTCTTCCCGCTGCCGGGCGGCCCCGACATCACGATATTGTGCGAACCGGCCGCAGCCACCTCAATCGCCCGCTTGGCATGTTCCTGTCCTTTAATATGGGCCATATCGATCCCGTGATGGTTCGATGAAGGAACGGCGAACGGGTTCTCCTCGAGGACGAACTCCGGGATGAGTTCATTCCCTCTCAGGTGCTCTATTAGTCTGGAGAGGGATTCTACCGGGATTACCGTTATGCCTTCAATCAAAGCGGCCTCCCTGGCATCTATGGCTGGAACGAACACGGTAGAAATCCCCTGTTCTCTGGCAACGAGCATCATGGGCAGGATACCATGGGTATGGCGCAGGTAGCCGTCCAGCGAAAGCTCTCCTAAAAACAGGGAATTTGAGGCATCGAAGGCAATCTGCTCGGTGGCCATCAGGACACTGATGGCAATGGGCAAATCGTAGGCCGGACCCTCTTTGCGGATATCCGCCGGGGCCAGGTTGACGGTGATCCGCTTCATGGGGAAGAGGCATCCGCTGTTGCGGATCGCCGAGCGGACCCTTTCCTTTGATTCCTGTACTGCGGTATCGGGGAGGCCGACAACGATGGTGTTGGGGAGCCCCTGGGAGATATCCGTTTCCACTTCGACGAGTTGCCCGTCAAGTCCGATAAACGCGGCAGAAAGCACTTTTGCAAGCATCGAGATAGATTCCTTCAAAAATAATACTATCGGGTTTGCATATTGTCAACGCGAAGGTTAACGGAATTATCTGCGAACAAGATGCTCGGGCACTATAATCCTATCGAAAAAATAAAAAATAAATTAACAAAATTCCGCCTTTATCAGCGATTCTCTTTATAAAATAGTGAGTGGATGCTGAATAGCATTTGGCAAAGGGTTCCTTGCCACCGAAACCCATGCTGCCGAGTTTTGTCTCCCGCGGCGGGTGGAATTGGGGTATGATTGAAAGTGGTGAAAGCTGAAGATGGAATTTATCAAGCACATTCGAACGGCGGAGCAGTTACTTCCACCGGATTTCAAACGGCTGGAGCGCCAGGAGATCGAGTATCGGCAGGACCCATTAACCGGTTCGACCTGTATCATTAATACCAAAAGGGCGGAGCGGGC